>NZ_JAPYKS010000035.1:0-41935 GCF_037179605.1 Mesorhizobium salmacidum (SeqCode) | reverse complement strand
TCGTTCTCGTTGGCGATGATGCCGGACAGGACCTGGGCGCGGATGCGGTCGATCGGCGCCTGGTCGAAGCGAGGCTCGTTGACCGCCAGCCGCAACAGGTCGAAGGCTTCGTCGCGCTGTTCGGCCAGCATGCGCATTGAGCCGTAAATGCCGTCGCGGGTCGCGTCGAAGCTCATTTCGGCGCCGGCATCGTCGAGCTTGATCTGGAAGGCTTCCGAATCGAGCGGGCCGGCGCCCTCATCGAACAGGCCGGTCATCAGATTGGCCAGGCCTTCCTTCCCCACCGGGTCCTGCGTCGAGCCGCCGCCGAAGACGAAACGGATGGCGACGACCGGCACGGAATAATCTTCCACCAGCCAGGCCGTGACGCCCTTCTGCGAGGTGACAGACTGGATCTCCATGGCGTGGGCGGCAAGCGCCGGCAGGATCAGGAAGAGGATGGAGAGGAATAGGGTTGCGATGGCATGCAGGGCCTTCCCTTCTCCCCTTGTTGTGGGAGAAGGTGGATCGGCGCGCAGCGCCGAGACCGTTGAGGGGTGGGTGACGGAGTGGCGCCAAGCTGGAGCACCCCTCATCCGACCTCGCTTCGCGAGGCCACCTTCTTCCACAACAAGGGGAGAAGGGGGAGCCTCGCGGGGAGAAGTCAACGCGCCCCTAAACTCGTTCATCATCATCAATTCCCCGCCTGTTGCTGCGGCAAGAGATAACCGGTGGTCGAGCGGGCCAGCACCAGATAGCGCGCGGCAACGGCCTTGACCTCGTCGGTGGTGACCTTGCGGATGCGGTCCGGCCATTGCTGCACGTCCTGGACATTGCCGCCGGTGGCGAGTGTCGAGCCATAGATATTGGCCATGGAGTCCTGCTTGTCGCGGGCAAAGATCATTGACCTGACATAGCGGTCCTTGGCTTTTTCGAGCTCATCCGGGGTCACGCCGTCGCTGGCGATGCGCGCCACCTCGGCATCGACCGCGGCTTCGACGTCGGCCAGCTTGGCGTCGCCGCGCGGCGCGCCGTAGACGGTGAAATTGGTGTCGTCGAGCATGGTGCCCTGGAAATACGCGCCGGCGCTGGAAGCGATGCCCTGCTTGATGACGAGCGCCTGGTAAAGCCGGCTGCGGTTGCCGCCGCCAAGGATCTCGGCGAGCAGATCGAGCGCTTCGGCCTCGCCAGGCTTGGCGGTGTGATAGGAGGGCACGACCCATTGTGTCGAGAAACTCGGCACGCTGACGCGGGCGTCGGAGAGCGTCACGGTGCGCTTGGTGTTCTGCTCCGGCTCGACCGGGCGGACGCGCGGCGGCAGATCCGGCCCGCGGGCAACCTTGCCATAGGTCTTTTCGGCCAGTGCCTTCACCGTTTCCGGTTGGACGTCGCCGGCCACGATCAGCACGACGTTGTTGGGCCGGTAATATTTGTTGTAGAAGGCGACCGCGTCGGTGCGGTTCAGCTGTTCCATCTCCTGCATCCAGCCAATAACCGGAATGCGATAGGGCTGGTTCTGCCACAGTGCGGCATCGACCTCCTCGTCGAGCACCGCCTGCGGATTGTTGTCGATGCGCGAGCGGCGCTCCTCCAGGATCACATCGCGCTCGGTCTTGATGACGTCGTCGGTGAGGATGAGGTTGCGCATGCGGTCAGCCTCGAAGCTCATCATCAGCTCAAGATCCGACGGCGCCACCGTCTCGTGGAAAGCGGTGTAGTCGTAGGAAGTGAAGGCGTTGTTGGAGCCGCCAATGTCGGAGACGGCGCGGTCGAACTCGCCGGCTGCGTGATGGGCCGTCGCCTTGAACATCAGATGCTCGAAGAAATGAGCGATGCCGGATTTGCCCGGCGGCTCGTCGGCGCTGCCGATCTTGTACCAGACCATATGGGTGACGATCGGCGCGCGATGGTCGGGAATCACGACCACTTCCATGCCGTTGTCGAGCAGGAAGTCCGTGACCTTGAACTCGGCCGGCACAGTGTCTGGCAATGCGGCGTTGTCCGCCAGGACAGGGTCGGTCATGAACAAAGCCAGCGACGTCGCCAGCAGCGTTGGCCTCAGCCACTCAGTCCTGGATGTCATCGATGGCTCCGGTTTCATGCAGCGACGATAGGCAAGGCGCTGGCGACAAGCAAAGTGATTTGTTGGTCATGTTGCCGGCAAAGGCGGCGGCAAAGAGGCCACTGCTGAAAGAGGCCTGTCAGGCAGCTTCGATGAAGCGGATGACAGTCTCGCCGTAGTTGCGCTCATCAAGCACGGAAAAGCCCGGGCCTGGCTCGAAGGGAACCGACGCCGTCTCCTCGACCACGCAGAGCGCCCCGGGGCGCAGCCAGCCGCCGGCCATGGCCGACCGCAGAGCGCGCTCGCCAAGGCCCTTGCCATAGGGCGGATCGGCAAAGACGAGACCGAACGGCGCCAGCGTGCCCGCCTCGCCAAGGCCCGTTGCATCGCGTCGGAAGATCTTGGTGCGTCCGGTCAGGCCGAAGGCCTCGACGTTGTCGCGGATCAGACCCCGGCCTTCGGCCGATTCCTCGATGAAGACGCCATAGGATGCTCCGCGCGACAGGGCCTCCAGACCAAGCGCGCCGGTGCCGGCGAACAGGTCGAGCACGCGCGCGCGCTCCAGTTGCCCGGCAAAGCGATGCGCCAGAACGTTGAAGACGGCCTCGCGGGTGCGGTCGGTCGTCGGGCGGATGGCGCTGCTGCGGGGCGTCGCCAACGGACGCCCGCGAAACTCACCGCCGACGATTCTCATCTTGTCCGAGGACCCTTGGGGCCGCGCGGCCGCTCACCGCCACCGGCGCCTCCTGGACGCTCGCCACGCGGCTTGCCGAATGGCCTTGCGTCGCCTGGTTTGCCGGCGGGCTTGCCATAAGACGGCTTGAACGAGGCCTTGCGCGCCTTGGCCTCGGCCGCCTTGGCCGCATCGGCCTCCGCCCTGCCCTTGCCGATCGGCCGGGCTCCCGGCGCCATCCAGACATTGGCCTTGCGCTGGCCTGGCGGCTCGATCGGCCGCTGCTCGCGTTCGGATTTCTTGCCGCCGCCACGAGGCTTGTCACCGAAACCGCCGCGCGGCTTGTCGCCGAAACTTCCACGCGGCTTGTCGCCGAAGCCGCCACGCTCCGGTCGCGGACCGCGTTCGCCGAAGCTCTTTTCTGGCCTCTCGCCCCTGTCAGGACTTGTCGACAGTTTGCCGAGCGCCTCGTCGCGGCTGCCTTCCCGGCGTTTGCGGTTCTTGATCAGCCCGCCCTCGCCGATCGGCCGCCGCTCGCCGTCTCTCGTAAATTTCGGCCGTTTCGGCTCGGCCTCACGGACTTCGGTACGCCGGACCGGCTGGTTGGAAAACGGTTTTGTTATCTCGGCATCGAAATTGGCACCGGATTCCTCGACCAGGCGCTCGCCAAGCTGGTCGCGCAGCACCCGGCCCTTGATTTCCAGCACGTGACCTTCGGCGAGGTCCTCGAGCTGGAACGGACCATAGGAGATGCGGATCAGCCGCGTGACGTCGAGGCCGAGCGCGCCGAGGATGTTCTTGACCTCACGGTTCTTGCCCTCGCGCAGGCCGATCGTCAGCCAGGCATTGGAGCCCTGCTCGCGATCAAGGCTGGCTTCGATGGCGCCGTAGAAGACGCCGTCGACGGCAATGCCTTCGCGCAGGCCGGCAAGCGCGCTTTCCTCGACCTTGCCGTGGACACGCACACGGTAGCGGCGCAGCCAGCCGGTGGCCGGCAGTTCTAGTACGCGCGACAGGCCGCCATCATTGGTCAGCAGCAGCAGGCCTTCGGTGTTGATATCGAGCCGGCCGATGGTCATCAGCCGCGGCAGTTCGGCCGGCAGCACGTCGAAGACGGTCTTGCGGCCTTCGGGGTCGCGGTTGGTGGTGACGACGCCGGCCGGCTTGTGGAACAGGAACAGGCGCGTGCGTTCGATCGGCGGAATTTCCATTCCGTCGAGATGGATGATGTCATTGGGCATGACGTTGAACGCCGGCGAGGCCAGCACCCGACCATTGACCTTGACGCGGCCGGCGGCGATCAACTCCTCGGCGTCGCGGCGCGAGGCGAGCCCGGCACGTGCCAGACGCTTGGCGATGCGCTCGCCGGCTTCTTCCGTTGCTTCGGTTGTGCGCGGACGTGGCTTGAAGCCGCCGCCCGATGCGCCCTGTGGCCGCTCTCCGAAATCACGTTTGGGTCTGTCGCCTCCAAAGTCTCGCTTTGGACGGTCGGCAAAATCCCGCTTCGGACGATCTGCGAAATCACGCTTGGGGCGGTCGAAGCGCTTTTCGCCGCCCTCCGCCGAGGCAGAAACCGGACGGTCGCCACGTGGCGCGTAGGGCTTGCGCGGCCCTTCGCGCTTATCATACGGCTTGCGCTCGCCCTCGGCGGCCATCGGACGGTCGCCGCGCGGGGCGTAGGGCTTGCGTGGGCCTTCGCGCTTCTCATACGGCTTGCGCTCGCCTTCCGCCGCCATCGGCCGGTCGCCACGCGGGGCGTAGGGCTTGCCTTCGGGGCGCGGTCCCTTGCGGAACGGCTTGTCGCCGCTCTTGAAGTCGCGCTTCGGGCGCTCGCCTTCAGCGGCGGCCGGCCGGTCGCCGCGTGGGGCATAGGGCTTTTTCGCACCAAAGGACGGCTTCCCGCCCTTGCTGGCGTCGCGGCCACGTGCACCTGCCGATTTCGGGCCACTCCTGCCCGGGCCGCCTTTGCGCGGAGATTTCTTGTCGCTGTCGTCCATGTGGCCTTTGTCCGTTTGCGCTGCTACAGCGTGGCGCATCCGTTCGGCGCGCAACGAACGCTGTAGCATTTTTGATTTGGCGCATGATCATTCCCGAAAATCGAGTCCGATTTTCAGGTTGATGCGCTCCATAACAGGATCACCGCCGGGTGGCGAGGATATAATGGGAAGACAAACCGCTTGAAGAGGCCGGATTTCATGGCGCTGGCGCTAAAAGAGGCCGAAGCGGCAGCCTTGCGCGGCGAAGTGCCGGTCGGCGCGGTCATCGCCAATGGCGGCACGGTCATTTCCAGTGCCGGCAACCGCACGCGCGAGCTTGCCGACCCGACGGCGCACGCCGAAATGCTGGTGATCCGTGAAGCCTGCGGCAAACTCTCGAGCGAGCGGCTCACCGGCCACGATCTCTATGTGACGCTGGAGCCCTGCGCCATGTGCGCCGGGGCAATCTCATTCGCCAGGCTGCGCCGTCTCTATTTCGGTGCCGCAGACGAAAAGGGCGGCGCCGTGGTCAACGGTGTGCGCTTCTTCGCTGCACCGACCTGCCACCACACGCCCGACATCTATCCGGGCATGGCCGAGACCGAAGCAGGCCTGCTGCTGAAGGATTTTTTCAGGGGACGTCGAGACTGAGCCAAGGCCGCCGCAAGATCAGCGGCGCGACTGTTCCTACAGCGACGGCAACCAGTCGAACCAGCCGCCCTTCTTGCCCTCGGCCTTTGCCTTGAGGCGGCGCTCCTTCTTGTACTCGTCTTCGCCGAGTTCGTTCTGCGGCGCGGCACCGGAGGCGGTGCGGTAGGCCAATGGCGGCTCGCTGAGGTATTTGCGCGTGTTCGGATCGCCCTGCTTGCTATCGGCAAGGCGGCGCTGGATCTCGGCGGCGCGGCCCTTGTCGGAATCGGCGGGTTTCCACGCCGGCGGATGGCTTGAGCCGGACTCTTCCATCGCCCTCTTCACCGAAGCCGGATCCGTCTGCACATCATCGACGATCTCCGACTGGTAGGCCGGGTCGTTCTGGTGCGCGGTGGCGTCGGCGCGCAGACGCGCGCGGCGCTGCTCGGGCGATTCGGGCCACCCGGCGTTTGCCGTCTGGATGCTTTCCTGCGGGGCAGGCAGCGCTTCCTTCTGGCCGGGTGCCGGCTTCACCAGCGTGGGACGCGGCTTGTAGTCGATCGGGTCCTTGCGCTTCGGCGCGAAGGAAACGGCGCCTGTAAGATCGCCGGCCAGCTGTTCGGCTGCGGTCTTGTCGGTGCCATAGGTCGGAGAGCCCATGCAGCCGGATAGAGCGAGGCCCGAAGCGACAAGCGGCGCCAACAGCGCAAGGCGCGCGTTATATCTCTCGGTCATGCCAAAAAGTCCCACTCTAGACAGCCTCTCGATCGCACCGGCTTTGTGTCCGGTCCCCATCGTGCAAGCACTTGCGACGGAAATCCGGCGACAATTTGTCTTCCGGAGTTTCGCGTGTTTACCTCAACCAGTCGTTAAGGGCAACGCACGGGCGGATTTGTACCGTCCGGCGTTTTATTTGCGCACTTCTTCGATCTGATGCCGGTCGTTTAAAACCGCCAATTTCGGGCGACAGGAACCGGCTTGACCTGGTCCCTGTCGTTTGTCCCAAAACCGCTACGCACTTTTGGGCGACAGGAACTAAAGCCTTCCCAGCGCCTTCAACTCGTGCAGCACGGCGGCGTCGCGCGCCGAGACGTCGGGAAACGCAGGATCCTGCCCGACATCGGCCGTGTAGCGCCAGGAACGCGCGCATTTGACCAGCCCTCGGTCCTCGGCTTTCTCGACCACCACGGCGACGCCCTTGACATCGTCGAGGGCAAAGGCGGTTTGCGGCGCCTGGCCATGGGCAATGACGAGATCGCTGGTGATCGCCATTTCAGCCATGTCGACGTCCGATATCGCCGCCTCAAGCGCCGCGTCGTTGATCGTGACCACCGGTATAGCCTCCAGCGAGGAGCCTATCACCTTCTGGGCACGGGCGATCTCGAGTGCGCCGGTGACGACGCGGCGCACCTGCCTGACCTTGCGCCATTTCTCCGCCAGCGCCTCGTTCTTCCAATTCGCCGGGATTTGCGGGAACTGGTCGAGATGCACCGAGACCGCGTCGGGATGACGGTCGAGCCAGGCCTCTTCCATGGTGAAGGGCAGCATCGGCGCCAGCCATTTCACCAGGCAGTCGAAGAGATGGCGTACCACCTGGACCGAGGCCTTGCGCTTCACGCTCGACGGGCCGTCGCAGTAGAGCGCGTCCTTGCGGATATCGAAATAGAAGGCCGACAGCTCGACCACCATGAAGTCGAGCAGAGCTCGCGTGATGCGCTTGAACTCGAAGGCGTCGTAGCCCTGGCGCACCACCTCGTCGAGCTCTGCCAACCGGTGCAGCATCAGCCGCTCCAGCTCCGGCATCGTCTCCAGGGGAACGACCTCACCATCGTCATGGGCGAGCGTGCCCAGCATCCAGCGGATGGTGTTGCGCAGCTTGCGATAGGCGTCGATGTTGGTCTGCAGCACGTTCTTGCCGAGCCGCTGGTCTTCCCAATAGTCCGTCGTCACCACCCAGAGCCGCAGGATGTCGGCACCGGACTGCTTGATCACATCCTGCGGCACGACCGTGTTGCCGAGCGATTTCGACATCTTGCGGCCATCCTCGTCCATGGTGAAGCCATGGGTGACGACGGTGTCGTAAGGCGCTCTGCCCCTGGTGCCGCAGCTTTCGAGCAGCGAGGAGTGGAACCAGCCGCGATGCTGGTCGGAGCCTTCGAGATAGACGTCGGCCGGCCACTTCAGGTCGGGCCGGTCCTCCAGGGTGAAGACATGTGTCGAGCCCGAATCGAACCAGACGTCGAGAATGTCCATCACCTGCCGCCATTTAGAGGCATCGTGATTGCCGAGGAAGCGCTCGCTGGCACCGGGCGCGAACCAGGCGTCGGCGCCCTCCGCCTCGAAGGCGTCCATGATGCGCTGGTTGACCGCCTCGTCCTTCAGCACATTGCCATCCTCGTCGGCGAAGACGGCGATCGGCACGCCCCAGGCACGCTGGCGCGACAGCACCCAGTCGGGGCGTTCCTCGATCATGGCGCGGATGCGGTTCTGGCCCGCGGCCGGGACAAAGCGCGTCTCGTCGATCGCCTTCAGCGCGCGGCCACGCAGCGTGGTGCCATCGCCGAGGTCCTTGTCCATGTAGACGAACCATTGCGGCGTGTTGCGGAAGATGACCGGCTTCTTCGAACGCCATGAATGCGGGTAGCTGTGCTTCAGCCGGCCGCGCGCGAACAGCGCGTTGCGCTTGATCAGCTCGTCGATGACCGCCTGGTTGGCGTTGCCCTTCTTGCCGTTGTCGTCGATGACGCGCGCCGGTCCGCCTTCGCGGTCCGGCCCGAAGCCCGGCGCGTCCTTTGTGAAGAAGCCGGCATCGTCGACGGTAAACGGGATTTCAGTATCGATGCCGCGCTGGCGCAGCGCGGGCGCGGCATCCATCCAGGCATCAAAGTCCTCCCGACCATGACCAGGAGCCGTGTGCACGAAACCGGTGCCGGCGTCGTCGGTGACATGGTCGCCGGCAATCATCGGAACCGGGAATTCGTAGCCGCCGCCGAGACCCTTGAAGGGATGCGAAAGCACAAGATTTCCAAGCTGTTCGGCGCTGATGCCGTGAAGGCGCTTCAAGATGACCTTGGCTTTGGCCTGGCTTTCCTCGGCCAGCGCATCGGCAAAGATCAGCTTCTCGCCTGGCTGCGGGCCAAATGCATTCTCGGCCGCCGTCACCTCGTAGAGGCCGTAGCCGACGCGCGGCGAATAGCTGACGGCGCGATTGCCAGGGATGGTCCATGGCGTCGTCGTCCAGATGACGACATGGGCATCCAGCAGGTCAAGCGACCGCCCGCTCAGGTCCGGATCGAGCTCCGCCGGCAGCCCGTCCACGACACTGGCGACGACGAGATTGGCCACCGGAAACTTCGCCCAGATCGTGTCGGACTCGTAATCCTGGTACTCGATCTCGGCCTCGGCGAGCGCCGTGCGCTCAACGACGCTCCACATCACCGGCTTCGAACCGCGGTAGAGCTGGCCGGACATGGCGAATTTCAGCAATTCGCCTGCGATGCGCGACTCGGCGTGGAAGGCCATCGTCGTATACGGGTTCTTGAAGTCGCCGACGACGCCAAGCCGCTGGAACTCGCCACCTTGCACGGAGATCCAGTGCGCGGCGAATTCACGGCATTCCTTGCGGAATTCGTTGACCGGCACCTCGTCCTTGTTCTTGCCCTTGGCGCGGTACTGCTCCTCGATCTTCCATTCGATCGGCAGGCCGTGACAATCCCAGCCGGGCACATAGTTCGAGTCAAAGCCGCGCATCTGGAACGAGCGGGTGATGACATCCTTGAGGATCTTGTTCAGCGCGTGGCCGATGTGGATGTTGCCGTTGGCGTAGGGCGGACCGTCATGCAGCACGTATTTCGTGCGGCCCGCCGCGCTCTCGCGCAGCTTGCGGTAGAGGTCCATGTCCTGCCAGCGCTTGACCAGCACCGGCTCCTTCTCGGGCAAGCCGGCGCGCATCGGAAATTCCGTCTGCGGCAGGTAAAGGGTCTTCGAATAGTCGATCGTTGATTGGTTTTCGTCGTTCATTGGTCTGCCATGTGCATGCCGGGCCACGTGGCTTGCGGCGAATTCTACTTTATACGCATGCCGTTTTCCCAAACCGGACCACTTGTGGGCGACATGCTTTGATGATCTGGAAAAGCGCGAGAGGCCGCGCGCAATATTCCCGGCGGCTCCTACAGCCTTCAGGCTGCTGGGAACACCGGGCTGGTAATTCGTATCGTCGGCGCGTGAAGGCGCGAAAAGCTCGTCATTGCTGGGCTTTTAGCGGAGAAGAGCGCAGGAATAAAGCGTCTCCTTCGATTCACTTACATCTTGAAGTCGAAGCGATAGGTGGTCGACACGCCGACCATGAACTGGTTGCGGTCGCCGCGCTCCTTGACCAGGCTGGAATCGGCCGCCGGACCCTCGAGGCGCGAATATTCGCCAAACAGGCTGGCGGTCATCGGATCGGTCACCTTCCAGGTCACGGCGCCGCCGAGGCCGACGGATTTCAAGCCGCCGCCGGGATTGTACTGGCTCAGCCCCGAGGCCACGGCTTCCTGTGCGTTGACGCCATAATAGGCATCGAAATAGTTCGCCGAGGCAAAAGACACGCGCGGGCCGCCCGAAATCCTGACGGTTGGCGTCACGTCGTAGAAAGCATCGGCGGCGATGTCGGCGACAAAGCCGTTATGGGCACGAATGCCATGCCGCAATTCGGCACGCGCGCGCATCCAGTCCGTCGGATAGAATTCGAAGAAGCCGCCGACCTCGCCACCCCAGCGGACCGGGTCCAAGCCCCTAAGTTCGTCGGCATCGCCGTCGTCGCGCGAGAACAGGAACTTGCCGGTCAGGCCGGCACGGACGCTGCCATCGTCGACAAGCGCCAGCGAAATGTTGTCGTTGCGCGAGGTGAAGCGAGCAGCAGGGCCGGCCTTGCCCAGCGAAATGATGGGCTGGGCGCTCAGCATGTACTTCTTGCCGCTCTCGAAATTGGGCGCCACCAGGCCGGTCGCGCCGACCGTCAGATACCAGTCGCCGGACAGCCAGCCGAAAGCGCCATCACCGGCTTCGGCCGCGCCTGACGTCGCCAGCACGACGGTAGCCAAGGCTATAGAAATCTTCCCGACCTGACTCATGGTCACTCCACTAACACGTCAAAGCTGTCCTGCCGCGACAGCTTTGACGAGGCTTTGGTAAAATTTGATTTAAGGACGAGACATCCAGCGCGTGTTGCTTGCGCCATCGCGCCCGCCATCGGCTGGACGCGGGTCGGCGCCGAGGGTAACCTCCCTTGCATTCTGGCGGTCTTCAATGGAGGTGGCGACATGACCTTGGACGGCGATACGTTGAAGAACGCGATCGGCCAGACGCGCGACAAATGGGGGTGGTTTGTCGGGCTGGGCGTGGTGCTGCTGGTCCTCGGCGGCATTGCCTTCGGCAATCTGTTCATCGCCACGGTGGCTTCCGTCTATGTCGTGGGATGGCTGATGCTGGTGGCCGGCATCATCGAGATCATGCACGCTTTCGGGGTCAAGACCTGGGGCCGCTTCTTGTATTGGCTGCTCAGCGGACTGCTCTATGCGGTCGCCGGATTCTTCGCCTTCGACAATCCGCTGCTGGCCTCAGCGGTGCTGACCTTCCTGCTGGCCGTCGCGCTCGTCGCTTCGGGCGCCCTGCGGGCCTGGGTCGGCTATAGCCACCGTCCGGAGCGGGGCTGGGGCTGGATTGTCGCGGCGGGCGTCATCAGCGTGCTTGCCGGCCTGATCATCGCCATGGGGTGGCCGGTCAACAGCCTGTGGGTGCTCGGACTGTTCCTGGCGATCGACCTGATCTTCCAGGGCTGGACCTTCATCGCCGTCGGTCTTGCGCTAAAGAAATAGAAAACTCGTTCCCCTTTTCGGGATCACGCTTCAGAACGCCACAGCGGCGTCCAGACCGGACAGCGGCTTGACGCCGCCAAGCAACGCGCGTGCCTCGGCTTCATCGCGCTTCATCTGCACCACCAGTGCATCGAGCCCGTCGAACTTGATCTCGCTGCGCAGGAAGCCGAAGAACGACACTCCGCAGATCTCGCCATAGAGATCGCCGGAAAAATCGAAGACGAACGTTTCCAGGAGCGGCGCGCCGTTGTCGTCGACGGTCGGGCGGCGGCCAAAACTGGCGACGCCGTCGTGCAGCGTGCCGTCCTCGCGCCGGAAGCGAACGGCGTAGATACCTTCCTTGAGCGTGGCTTCCGCCGGAAGCCTCATGTTGGCTGTGGGAAAGCCGAGCGTTCGCCCGAGCTGTTGGCCGCCGACGACCTCGCTTTCCACCGTGAAGCGATAGCCAAGCAGACCGGCTGCCCCGGTCACCCCGCCTTCGCAAAGCAAGGCACGGATGCGGCTCGACGAAACCACCTCGGCGCCTTCGTCGCGAAAGGCGTCGACGAGGGTGACACCGAAGCCATGGCGCTCGCCGGCAGCCATCAGATAGGCCGGCCCGCCCTGGCGGTCCTTGCCGAAATGGAAATCGAAACCGGTCACGGCGTGGCTGATGCCCAGCGTCCTCTCCAGCACGTCGGTGACGAAGGCTTCCGCCGACAGCGAGGCGAAATCGTGCGTGAAAGGCTGCTCGGCGAGCGCGGCAAAGCCCAGAAGCGACAGGAGCCGCGCCTTCATCGGCGGCGGCGTCAGCACGAAAAGCGGCAAATCGGGCCTGAAAACCGTTCGGGGATGCGGTTCGAAGGTCAGCACCAGGGCCGGCACGCCGCGCCGCGTGGCCTCCGCCAATGCCCGTTCGAGCACGGCCTGGTGGCCGCGATGGACGCCATCGAAATTGCCGATCGCCACGACGCCGCCTCGCAGATCGGCGGGCAGCGGCGTATTTGTCGTAAGATGCCGGAACGCGACCATTGTCACCTACTGCAGTCTTGCGATGACGGCCACCGGACGATAGCCGTGCCGCTCCAGGAAGAGCCCGAGCCTGGCCGGATCCGGCCGGGAGGGATCGCCATAGTCGCGGGCATGAATGCCGCCGGAGACATAGAGGACGTCGAAACCATTGTCGGCCGCGCCCTTGACGTCGGTAAACATCCCGTCGCCGATAGCCAGTATTTGCGGACGCCCGACCGGCCGGCCGAGGATCTCGGTCACCTCCTTCATCGCGACCTCGTAGATTGGCGCATAGGGTTTTCCGGCGATCAGCGTGCGACCGCCGAGCTGCGCGTAGTCACGCGCGAGCGCACCGGCGCACCAGATGATCCGTTCGCCGCGTTCAACCATGATATCGGGATTGGCGCAGATGAACGGCAGGTTCCTGGCCCGCAACCGGCGCAGCAGTTCCGTATAGTCCTCGGGTTTTTCGATCTCGTCGTCGAACAACCCGGTGCACACGACGCCGGCGGCCTCGAATTCCTCGACGAGTTCGACATCGAGACCATCATAAAGGGTCAAATCGCGGTCGGCGCCGATGTGGAAGACTTTGCGAGGGCCCTCCGCGATCAGATCACGGGTCACGTCACCCGAGGTCACCACACGGTCATAGGCCGACGGCGGAACGCCGATCACGCTCATCTGCGCCACGACGTCGGCGCTGCGGCGCGGCGAATTGGTGATCAGAACGACAGGAGTGCCGGCCGCCCTTGCCGCCGCCAGCGCGGCCGCGGCCGCCGGAAAATGCCATTCGCCATTGTGCACCACGCCCCAGACGTCGCAGAGAATTGCCGAATAGGCTTTCGAGACGTCTTCCAGCGAGCCGACGATTTCAGGCGAATCCGCCATGCCGTTTCCTTCAGTATGATCGTTGCGGGTGCGGCGGCCGACGGTTCGCCGCAGCCGGTTCGAATTATCCGAACCGGCCCATGCTGTCACCAGCTTTCGCCCGCATCGGCACGAATTGCCGCGCAACCGGCGGCTTTGATTGGTTAGCGGTTGGTGAAGCGCCGACCAAGCAATAGAGCGGTTTCCCAAACCCGTCCTTCAGCGTTTTGTGGAAAGCTGGCGCCGACCGAGAATCCGTCGGCGGGGGCCGCTCCAAGCATGTTTGAAATCTGGCGTCAGTTCCGCCGCGACAGGCGTGGCAATTATGCTCTTATGACGGCTGTGGCGATGGTGCCGCTGATGGGCGGCCTGGCAATCGCGGTCGACTACACGGAAATGAACCGTGAAAAGCAGATGCTGATGAACGCGCTCGACGCCGCCAACTTCGCCACCGCCCGCCGGCTGACGGAAGGCGCGACCGACGATCAGTTGAGAGCCTATGCGCTCGACTTCTTCAATGCCAATTTGAACGATATCGATCCCGCGAGCACGACGCTCAACGTCATATTGCCGAGCAACAGCAGCAGCGGCGGCGGCGGCCTGCTGACGATGACCGCCCAGCTCAACTACAAACCCTATTTCTACCCCGCCTTCGCCCAACTCGTCGGCAAATCGGCGACCGATGCGAACCAGAGGCTCAGCTTCAACGTCACCTCGCAGGTGCGGTTGAAGAACACGCTGGAAGTTGCCCTGGTGCTCGACAATTCCGGATCGATGACCACGCTCGGCACGGGCTCGGGGCAAAAGCGCATCGATCTTCTCAAGGCTGCTTCCAAGCAGCTGGTCGACACACTGGCCCAGCAGGCGGTCATGATCAAGCAGGTCGACAAGCCGGTGCAATTCGGCCTCGTGCCTTTTGTCGCCTCGGTCAATGTCGGCCCCGGGAATGGCAATGCTTCGTGGATGGACACCGAGGGGCTTTCGCCGGTGTCGAATGAGAATTTCGACTGGTCGACGCTGAACGCCGCCAACAAATACGCCCAGCGGACCAACGGCATCTGGTACAAGCGCGGCACTGGCTGGGGAACCGAGGACGGCCAGATGCTGACCCGGTTCTCGCTCTACCGCGACATGAAGGTCGTCACCAACCACGAGCGTGTCGTCAACAGCAAACGGGTCGTGTGCGACCAATACAATTCGAACAACACCTGCAGAAGCAGCCACGACGAATATGACTATATCGATTCCTACGGTCCGTTCGCCAGTTGGCAGGGCTGCGTCGAGGCCCGGCCCTACCCTTACAATATAAACGACGCCACGCCGTCCGGCGGCTCGGCCAACACCGGCATCGGTGTCGGCGATCCGGCAACGATGTTCGTGCCCATGTTCGCCCCCGACGAACCGGGCAATCACTGGAAGCTCACTCAAGACCCCGACGAGGCCGCGCCGGTAACTTATGGTGCCGTCAACAGCTGGTGGAACGACGATCCGTCGAGCAGCAGCGGCCAATCCCGGCTGCGCAACATGGCCAAGTACTTCCAGCCGCGGCCGATCGATGCGCCGGCGCTGCCCGCCGGCAACGGGCCGAATTACAGCTGCACCACCAATCCGATCACGCCGCTGACGGATGTCAGCGTCGCCGAAGGGGTCACCTCGATCAAGGCGGCGATCGACCTGATGCAGCCGAATGGCGGCACCAATGTTCCCGAGGGCATGGCCTGGGGCTGGCGGGTGGTTTCGAGCGGAGAGCCGTTCACGCAAGGGCGCCCGGAAACGGAAAGAGGCAACGACAAGGTGGTGATCGTGCTGACCGACGGCGCCAACACCTATTATACGCCTTCGTCGCTGGGCTACTCGGATCCCGCCAATTCGAAATCGACCTATGCGTCCTACGGCTATCTCAACCCCGGATACAACGGCACCTCGGTCGGCCGCCTGTTCATGGGCACATCGAGCGCCATCGGTCAGCTAGACTATTCGAACGGCAACTACACCAACGCGCTCAACGAGCAGATGGCCACGCTGTGCAACAACGCCAAGGCAGCCAACATCATGGTGATGACGGTGGCGCTCGACTTGTCGATGACCAAGGCCAGTGACAAGCTGGCCATCGATGCGCTGAAATCCTGCTCGTCGGAGTCGCGCTTTCGCAAGGATGCCACGGATCCGAGCAAACCGGCGAAGCTGTTCTGGAATGCGACCGGCGCCAGCCTGGCAAACGATTTCAAGGAAATCGGCAACGAGCTGTCGAACCTGCGCGTGGTCGGCTAACCCGGGATCATCCCTCTGGCGCAACGCCTGGCGCCGTCAAGCTCTTGCAGCTACCTGTCGGGATAGGCACGGATTGGCCGCTCGCGAGATCGCGAATCCATCGCGGCATGCTGGGGAACGAACAATGCCCGATACCGCCAACCACCTCGCCTTCGCGCTGGTCTGCCTCGGCATGGTGCTGACGCCAGGCCCGAACATGATCTACCTGATCTCCCGCTCGCTGTCGCAAGGGCCGAAGGCCGGACTGATCTCGCTTGGCGGCGTTGCGGTCGGCTTCTTGTTCTACGTGCTGTCGGCCGCGTTCGGCATCACGGCGCTGCTGCTCGCCGTGCCCTATGCCTATGACGTTTTGCGCTTTGCCGGCGTGCTTTATCTCCTGTGGTTGGCCTGGCAGGCGGTGAAACCGGGCGGACGCTCGCCGTTCCAGGTGCGCGACCTGCCGAAGGACCGGCCGCGCAAGCTGTTCGCCATGGGATTGATGACCAATCTGCTCAATCCCAAGGTGGCCGTTCTCTACCTGTCGCTGCTGCCTCAGTTCATCAGCCCCGGCAAGGGCCATGTCCTGTCACAGCTTCTGGTGCTGGGCGCGACGCAGATATCGATCAGCCTCAGCGTCAATGCCGTCATCGCGCTGACGGCCGGCTCGATCGCCACCTTCCTCGCCGGACGCCCGCTGTGGCTGGTGATCCAGCGCTGGATGATGGGAACCGTGCTGACGGCACTCGCGCTGAAGATGGCGACCGACGCGCAGCGCTGAGTGCTCACATCGGACGGCGCGGGGGGAGGATATGGGCCGGTTCGACCACCTTTCGATAGAGGTGCCAGGTCGCGTGGCCGAGGATCGGCATGACGACGGCCAATCCGGCGAACAGCGGGATAGAGCCGATCACCAGCAGCACCGCGACGATCAGACCCCAGAGCGCCATCTGCAGCGGATTTGTCATGACCGCGCGCGCCGAGGTCTCTATTGCCGAAACGGCGCCGACATCGCGATCAAGCAAAAGCGGGAAGGCAACGACCGTGGTCGCCAGCACAACCACCGCGAAAACCAAGCCGGCCGCATTGCCGAGAAGGATCAGCGTCCAGCCCTTGCTGGTCGTCAGCACATCGCGCAGGAAGGCCCCGACCGAAGCGGGCGGCTCGCCGCCAAAAAGGCTGGTGTAAATCGACTGCGCCGTGAACAGCCACAACAGGAACAGGGCGACCAGCATGACGCCGATGACCGCTATCGAGGGTAGCGCCGATGAGCGGCGGACATCGAGTGCGTGCCGCCAGTTGGTGTTCATGCCGAGCTCGCGTCGGCGGCTGATCTCATAGAGTCCGAGTGCGGCGAACGGGCCGACCAGGGCAAAGCCCGACATCAAGGGGTAGACGAGCTGGATGGCATTGGAGCCGGACGTCCACCGCGTCAGGACCAGGCCGACGATCGGATAGATCAGGCACAGGAACACGTAATGCGAGGGCTTGGCCCAGAAGTCCTCGGCGCCAAGCCTGAGCGCGTCCCAGAGGTCTGTCGTGGAAATGCGGCGGACCGCGGGTTGCACATGCATTCCGCGCGCGTCCGCCATGACATGAAAGCCGGCCATAACCTACCTCCGTTTTTCTCGGGGGGCGGTCACCGCCTAGGGTGGCCGCCCGTAGCTGCCACTTCAACAACGCTGGCATCATATCCGATCTTCCCGGCATTGTCGCCGCGTCCTTCGTTTGGAGAACCACCGACTTCATTTTAGAATCTATGCATTTTAGTTATTGCTTAAATTACTCGTAGAGACCCCCGGGCGTATCACCTGAGCTTTACAAACCTGGCGGGGACGATGTTCACATTGAAGGGCTTCTGGTCTTCGGAGCGCGGAAATTTTGCCATGGCGACTGCCATAGCGATGCTGCCGATAATGGCTGTCGTCGCCGGCACCCTCGATCTGACGGGCACGAGCGACGATGCGGCGCAATTGCAGAACTCGCTGGACGCGGCTGGGCTTGCCGTCGGCACAAAGTACCTGCCCAGCATGAGCGCGAGCGATGTCCAGGGGCTTGGGCTGACATTCTTTGCGGCCAATATGAACGTCGCCGACCAGCAGGAATATTCAGACAGCATCACCGCCTTTTCGGCCACCGCCAGCGGCGACCCGAGCGCCTATTACATCTCGCTTTCGTCAGGCATCAACCGTCCGAGCTTCATCAATGGCGCTGCCCCCTGGCCGGCTCACCGGTCGGCGACGGTCAAGATGCACCCGGGCGCGCAGGCCTGCGTGCTGGCGCTCGATCCGCATGCGTCGTCCGCGGTAAGCCTGCAAGGCTCGACCGATGTCGCCATGAGCAACTGCGTGATCGCGGCAAACTCGGACGCGTCCGATGCCGTCAGCAGAGGCGGTTCCGCGCAGGTTTCGGCGGGCTGCGTCTCGACCGTCGGCGGCACTTCCGGGCTTTCACCGCCCAGTGCCAATCTCACCTGCGGCGCGCCGCTCGAACATCAATATGCGTCCTTCGATCCCCTGGCCGATATCGTGCCTCCCCCCTATACGTTCTGCATGCCGGTCCCGAACGGCAAAACCTACACGCTGTCGCCCGGCACCTATTGCGACAAGACATTGTCGGGAAACATCACGCTCAGCCCGGGCGTCTACATCTTGCGCGGCGTCACCCTGAAGCCGGGCGGGAACGGCAGCCTGAGCGGCCAGGGCGTGACCATATTCCTCGTGGAGGGAGCACAGATCATCATAAATGCCAATGAAACGGTGAACCTTTCTCCGCCAACCAGCGGGCCTTACGCCGGCATCACCATCTTCCAGAGCCGTGGGAACATTTCAGCATTGACCCTTAATGGCGGCGCAAATTCCGTGATAAGCGGATTCGTCTATGCGCCTGACGCGGCCGTTTCGTTCGCCGGCAACTCGGATATGAGCGGTCAGGGCGATTGCCTGAGGCTTGTTGGCTTGACCGTGCAGATGACAGGCAACTCATCCATCAAGACCGACTGCACGGCCGTATTCGGAAATCGCGAGATGTACGCCAGCCGCCGCATCACGCTTGTGAGATAGCCGCTAACTGCCGCTTCAATTCGAAATTTCACCGCCTGCCCGGCAAAAGCCATGATCGCGATCGAGTCAGGCCTGCATGACCATTTCGAGAATCGATTGCGACCGGACCGCGGACTTGAACAGGCGCACCTGGCTCAAGGCGGCCGGCCTAGCGGCATTGCTCGGGCTTGCCGCCTGCAGCACCGTCTCGCTGCCGACCGGGCAAGGCGCCGGGGTTTCCTCTTCGGCAACCGGCACGCTGGCGAGCCTGCGTGTCACGGCTGGGCTCGGACCGCTGGTCCCCGATACACAGCTGGAGCAAGCAGCACTGCAGCAGGCCGGCTATATGGCGCGGCGTGAAAACATGAGCCACACGACCGGCTGGGGCAAGGATTTCGCCTCGCGCATGAGGGACAATGGTGTACACGGTGCGGCGGCCGAGAACATCGCGGCCGGCCGCTTCGACCAACAGAAGCTGTTCGATATCTGGATGCATTCGCAGGGACACCGGCGCAACATGCTCGATCCGGACTTCAGCCGCTTCGGGCTTGCCTATGTCCGTGACGGCCGCGACCCCAACCTGCGCTACTGGTCGCTGGTGCTCGGGAAATAAGGGCTCCAGCCTATTTCGTCGTCGCCTTGAATTTCGCCATCAGGTAGGGACCGGAGCGCACCGGGCCGTATTTCGGCGGCTCGCCGTCTGCAAGGCAGGCATCCAGCACCTTGATCTCGGCATCCCAGTTCGGCTGGTGGAAGAAGGCCATGGACTGGCGCCTGTCCCGGCCGCCTGCTGCTGGATTGACGACACGATGCACGGTGGACACCCAGCGGTCATTGGTCCAGCGCGCCATCAGGTCGCCGATGTTGATGACGAAGGCTCCCGCGATCGGCGGCACCTCCGTCCATTCTCCGCCCGGCGTGACGATCTGAAGGCCGCGCGACCCGGCCTGCGGCAGCAGAATGGTCAGGCTGCCATAGTCCGTGTGGGCGCCGGCTCGGATCTGGCCGGGCTTCGGCGCGACATGCTGTTCGGGATAATTGAGCGCCCTCAGCGCGCTGATCGGCGCATCGAGATAAGTGTCGAAATAAGTCTCGGGCAAGCCGAGCGCGGTGGCGAAGACGCGCATGATCCGCAGCGCCAAATCCTCCAGTGCGGCGTAGTAGGCTTTCCAGGCATGGATGAAACCGTCCGGTGCTTCAGGCCAGATCGTCTCGGCATAGCAGAAGGCGAGTGCCTCAGGATCAGACATGCCCGGTGGCACACTGAGCGGTCCGCCGTTGAAGCTCTCCTTGAGGTCCGGCGGCGTGTCGACGTTGCGGGACTTGGCCAGCGCTTCGAGTTCGGGGCCGAGATAGCCGTAGGGATAGCCCTTATAGGGCGCCTTGGAGCGCTGCTTCTGTTCCGGCGGCAGGTCGAAGAAGGCGCGGGCCTTCGACCAGGCGGCGTCGATCACCGCCTGCGAAATGCCGTGGTTCTTGACCGCCAGGAAGCCCGTACCGCGGCAGATGCGATCGACCTCGGCGCCGCGCGCGGCCTTCTCCTCAGGGCTCGCTTTCTCGAATTGCCCGAGATCGAATACCGGAAATGTCGGGTTCTGCATCGTCTTTGCACTCGTCCGTCAACTTGCGAAACGATGCCGGTTTGCCCGGCAACCGGCTAGGACCAACCGATGCGGCAGTGTAGTCCATATCGAAGGCAGGCGATGTGCCTGCCGTCGGCCTAGTCCATATGGGCGGCAGGCGCGCCGCCGCCGGCCGGCGCCGTCTTCGGCTTGCGCAGCAGGAAGACGAACGGGATGGCGACCAGCGTCATCACCATCAGGATTTTGAAGTCGTTGACGTAGGAGATCATCATCGCCTGGAGATTGACCATGCGGTCGACCTGCGACAGCGCCGTCGGATCGCCGCCGGCGGCGGCCGGCGAGACCGCCCAGAGATTGGGATTGAACGGGTTGATGAAGGCTGAGAGCTCGGCATGATTGACCTGCGTGTTGCGCACCAGCAGCACCGTCACGACCGACACACCGATCGACGAGCCAAGGTTGCGCACCAAGCTGAACAACGAGGTTGCATCGGTGCGGTAACGGGCGTCGAGCGTGGCGAAGGCAACCGTCGACAGCGGCACGAACACCATTCCCATGCCCAGGCCCTGGATCACGCCGGAGCTGATGATCAACCAGTTATCCATCTGCGGCGAGAAGCTGGCCATGGTGTAGAGCGAATGCGCGGTCAGGAGGAAACCGATGACGACGAGAATCCTGGCATCGATCTTGCCCATGATGCGCCCGACGACGAGCATGGAAATCATGGTGCCGACGCCGCGCGGCCCGATGACGATGCCGATGGTGACGGTCGGATAGCCGAAGATGGTCGACAGCATCGGCGGCAGCAGCGACATCGAGGCCAGGATCAGCACGCCCATGACGAAGATGAACGCCAGCCCCGTGACGAAATTGCGATCGAGGAAAATCTTCGGATCGATGAAGGGATGTTCCGACGTCACGGTGTGAATGATGAACACCCAGAAGCCGGTGATCGAAAGGCCAAGCTCGATCCAGATCTCGACCGAGGAAAACCAGTCGACCTCGCCGCCGCGATCGAGCATCAGCTGCAGGGCGCCAACGCCGAGCGATATCATGGCAAAGCCGAAGAAATCGAAGCTGCGCACCCGCCGGGCAACGGCCGGCAGATACGCGGCCATGCCGAGGAAGGCGAGGATGCCGACCGGCAGGTTGATAAAGAACACCCAGCGCCAGTTGAAATTCTCGGTCAGCCAGCCGCCAAGCGTGGGGCCGAGGATCGGTCCCAGCATGATGCCGGCGCCCCATATGGCCATCGCCTGGCCATGGCGTTCCTTGGGATTGATGTCGAGCAGGAAAGTCTGCGACAGCGGCACGATCGCGGCGCCGAACACACCTTGCATCAGCCGGAAAAGCACGATGGTTTCCAGGCTCCACGCCAGGCCGCACAACATCGAGAAGATGGTGAAGCCGACCACCGCCGTCAGGAACAGTTCCTTGCGGCCGAAACGGTCGGCGAGCCAGCCGGTGACAGGCGTCATGATGGCGGCGGCGACGATGTAGGAGGTCAGCACCCAGTTGATGTTGTCGGGCGAGGCGCCGAGGTCGCCGGTCATGGTCGGCAGCGCGACGTTGGCGATCGTGGTGTCGAGCGCCTGCATGATCGTCGCCAGCATGAGCGCGACGGTGATCAAGCCACGATGCGGCACTTCTTTGAATGGTTCGGACGTGCTCATGGCGTAGAACTTCCAGAAGGTACTGAAACATGTACAACGAGTTTCCGGGCGGCAAAGCCTGCCGTTGAGAGGCCTTCATCGCGGTGGGACGCGATTATCGATGTGGGGGTTACATCGACTGAAAGTCTCTGATGAGCGGATGCCTGCCGCCCGGAAACCTGAGGACCGACGGGTCCGTGTCGAAGATTTCAGCTTCGGCCTGACCGCGACGCGGCTCTGCCCAAACGCTGATCCTTCCCACCCCTCCCATCAGTCCAATCCTGCAACTCGCTTCCACCCTGGTCCCCGCGAGCTTCCGCTGACTTACCGCGCGGGCTCGCCCGCCGTGGCGTGACCGAAGATCGACGGCCAGCCACGTGCCACGCCGGTGTCGACGGTGACGGAGGCGCTCATGCCGGTACGCAGCGCCATCTTGGCATCGGGATCGGTCAGTTCCAGGCGTACCGGAATACGCTGGGTGACCTTGACCCAGTTGCCCGTGGCGTTCTGGGCCGGCAGCAGCGAGAAGTCCGCGCCGGTGCCGGCACCGATAGCCTTGACGGTCGCCTCGAAGGTCCTGCCCGGATAGGTATCGACCACGATCTCCGCCTTCTGACCCGGCTTCATGTTGGTCAGTTGGGTTTCCTTGAAATTGGCGTCGATCCAGGTATCGCCGGTCTCGACCAGCGCAAACAACGGTGTGCCGGAGCCGACATACTGGCCGACCTTGAAGGACGCGGCTTGATAGACAAGACCATCGGCAGGCGCCTTCACCGTGGTCTGCGCCAGGTCATAGGCAGCCTTGTCGCGCGCGGCGAGTGCCGACATCACGGTCGGATGCTTGTCTGTCTCGATATCGGGATTGCCGCCAAGCGCCGCCTTGGCGCTGACGATGCCCTGTTCGGCAACGGCAAGCTGCTGCTTGGCCTTGTCGAGATCATTCCTGGCTTCATCCAGCGAAGACTTGGCATTGATCCCTTTCTGGGCAAGATCGGCGGCGCGGTCATATTGCGACTGCGCGTAGGCAACTTCGCTGCTGGCGGATTTCTCCTGCGCCATCGCCTGGCCGTAGGCGGCGCGCAACTGCTCGACATTGAGGCGCGCGGCAGCCACAGCGGCATCGGCCTGGGCAAGCGCGATCCGGTAGGGCTCTGGATCGATGGCGAACAGGAGATCGCCCTGCTTCACCGTCTGATTGTCCGATATGGCGACCTGGACGATACGACCAGCCGTGTCGGAGGCGATCGACACCTTGGCCTGCTGCAGATTGGCGTTTTCCGTTTCCTGGTAGCGCCCGCCCGTCACCCAGACATAGCCGCCGCCGACGATCAATGCCGCCGGCAAGGCGAACATCAAGAAGAAGCGACCGATGCGGCGCTTCTTCTTCGGCGCCGACTGCACGAGAGGAGCGACCGCGATAGGGGCGGCAGCCGGCTGGGCCGGCGCTTCCATCTCCACCTTGGGAGCGTTTTCTTCTACTTTAGCTACCGCGTTCATGCTGTCGCACCTTCCGCACTCTTGATCTTTTCAAGCGACGAAGCTTCGCTGTCCGTCAGATTTTGTATGATTACATCCAGCGCCCGGATCAGGACGCGTCGGTCTTCCGGCGAAACGCCGCTGAGCGATTCCTCATAGACTTCGCCAGCAAGGCTCTTGACGTCCGCATAGGCCGCGTTCGCCTTCTCGGTTGGGAATATCATGCGCACGCGCCGGTCGGCCGCATCGGAGCGGCGTTCGATCCAGCCGCCCTCCTCCATCCGGTCGACCAGGCGTGAGACGCTGATCGGCTCGATTTCGAGCAGTTCGGCGAGCCGCGCCTGTGCAACGCCCGCCTCCTTGGCAACGCGGACCAGAAGCCGCCATTGCGCCGAAGAGAGGCCGAGCCCGCTGGCGCGCGCCTCAAAGCGCTTGCGCATCAGGCGCTGCACGTCGTGGATCAAAAATCCCAATCTGTCGATGCCATCTGAAACCATGAGCGGTATATATAATAAGCGTGCTTACTATTCAAGATGCCAGATCGCATGAAGTGGCAAAATGCGCATGGCAGGCTTGCAACCCGATCCTGGTTAGCGACAGGTGAACGCGTGCCCGTGCGCAACAACGCCCGAAAGGCAACAAGGCGCCGTCTTCAAAGGCGGTTTCGGACAACCATGGTGACAACGAAGAATGCGCCGAGCGAGCTGGTGATGATGCCGATCGGCAGTTCCTGCGGCGGCAGCAGGGTCCGGGCCAGAAGATCGCTTGCCAGCAGGAGCACCGCCCGAACAGCGCGCAGCTTGCGATCAAGCGCAGATGCAGGGAACCGGCCAGCGGCCGCGACAGATGCGGGATCATCAATCCGACAAAGCCGATGACACCGGCGACCGAGACGAGGATTGCCGTCGAGAAGGCGGCCACGAGAAATGTCGTTCTGCGCATGCGGGCCACCGGCACGCCGAGGCTTTCGGCAGCGCTTTCGCCGGCCAGGAAAGCGTCCAGCTTGCGGTGGTTCCACAGCCCGTAGGCCGCGATCGTGCCAGCGCCCACCGCACCCAGCCACACATTGTCCCAGCGCGCCAGCCCGAGCCCGCCCATGGTCCAGAACAGCACCGAATGGGCCGCGCGCTGGTCGCCGGCAAAAACCAGATAATTGGTCAAGGCCGTGAACATGAAGGAGACGGCAAGGCCGGCGAGGATCAGCCGCTCCGGACCTTGCCCCCTCACCCGCGCCACCAGCAAAAGCACGATGGAAGCGGCGAGTATGCCGCCGGTGAACGCAGCCACAGGCAAGGTCCAGATGCCGAAACTGTCGCCGAGGACGGTGATGACGGAAACCGCGCCGGCAGCGGCTCCCGACGACAGGCCGAACAGGAAGGGGTCGGCAAGGTCGTTGCGGGTCACCGTCTGCAAAAGCGCGCCGACGATGCCCAGCCCGCCGCCGACACAGATCGCCAGGATCGTGCGCGGCAGCCGCAGGTCGACGACGATCCTGCCGACCGGACCCGATATCTGAGGTTCATCCAGCCCGATGGAACGGCCCAGTGCGGCGACGACATCGGCTAGAGGTATCAGCGTCGAGCCGTAGGCGATCGACAGCAGCGCCAGCGCGACGAGCGCCACCGCGCCCGCCGTCATGGCCAGCATGAAGCCCTTGTGCCCTGAAAGCGCGCCGGATTTGTGCTCCCGGGCGAGAGCCATCAGAACGCTTCCGGATGCATCGCCCTGGCGATCTTGCCGATGGCGTCGATGTTCGCCGGTCCTGGCGTCAGCTCGGCGTAACGAAGCGCCACGAAGCGCTCGTTCCTGACCGCGTCCGTCTCTTTCATCACCGGGTGCGCCTTCAGGAAATCGAGCAGCTTCCTGTAACCGCCGCCGTCCTGATAATCGAGCAGGATGAGGAATTGCGGATTGCGCGCCGCCACCGTCTCCCAGTCCGTGTTACCCCAGCTCGTGTCCATGTCGGCCATGATGTTGTCGCCGCCGGCCGCCGATATCATGGCGCTGGGGATGGCAAACTTTCCCGCGGTAAACGGCTTGTCCTCGCCGGAATCGTAAAGGAACACGCGTGTTCCCTTGGCGCTGCCGACCCTGGCGATGATATCGGCGAGTTGCGCCTTCCAGCCGGAGACGAGCTTCTCCGCTTCTGCTTCCTTGCCGAAGATCTTGCCCAGCTTTTCGATGTCGCCATAGAGCAGGTCCATGGAGGCGTCCGGGCGGCTCCTGTCGAGATGGACGCAGCTTTCGGTCAGCACCAGCGTCTTGATGCCGTGCGGAGCGAGCGTGTCGGGGGTCACGTCGCCGCCAGGCTTCATGCCGTAGTACCAGCCGGCGAAGAAGAACTCGGGCTCGACGGCGAGGAGATTCTCCAGCGTCGGATATTTCGGTGCCAGTTCGGGAATGGAACCCTGCTCTGCCTTGAAGTCGGGGCCGACTTTATACCATCCGGTGATACCGGTCAGGCCGACAATGGACGGCTGCAGCTTCAGCGCGAAGACCATCTCGGCCATGTTGAGATCATGGATGACGGCGCGCTTTGGCGGCGCGTCGAAGGTCAGCGGCTTGCCGCAGCTGTCGACGGTCACGGGGAAGGCAAAGGCCGTCGAGGCCAGCAGCGAGAAGACGAGGGACAGGGCGAGGCGTTTCACGGACTTTGCTCCTTGGTTGAACCGTGTCGGATAAGGATGGATTTGATCAGGACGGCGGTGCGGCGCGGTTCGGAAGCTCGAACACCGTCAGTTCGCGGTCCTCGGTGGGATGGCGCAGGCGAAACACGTCGATGCCGAAAATCTCGCGGATAAGCTGTTGCGTCAGCGCCTCGTGCGGCGGCGCCAGCGCATGCAGCCGGGCCTCGTTCATCACCGCCACTTTGGTGGCGAAGGGTGCCACCAGCGTCAGATCGTGCAGCACCGCGATCACGGTCATGCCGAAGCCGGCCACCAGTTCGAGCAGTTCCGCGCGGGCGCGCGGATCGAGGTGGTTGGTCGGCTCGTCGAGGAACAGGATTTTGGGCTTCTGCGCGATGGCGCGTGCAAGCTGGGCGCGTTGGCGTTCGCCACCAGACAGCGAGCCGATAGTCCGGCCGAGCAGCGGCAACAGGCCGGTCCGCCGCAGCGCATCCACGACAATGTCGCGTTCCTCGTCGCGGCGCCTCAGGCCGGCATGCGGGACGCGGCCAAGCTCGACATAATCGATCACCGCCAGCCGTGGGTCCGGCTGGTCTGTCTGGCCCACGACGGCTATATGCAGGGCCCGCTCGGCGGGTGAAATCCTGTCCAGGCGTCGCCCGCCAAGCTTCACCTCCCCCGAGCTTGGCCTGAGCATGCCGGACAACATGCGCAGCAGCGTGGTCTTGCCGGCGCCGTTGGGGCCAATGATGGCGAGGCGGTCGCCTGACGTCACCGACAGGCTGACCGCATGGACCAGATGCCGGCCATTCGCCATCGCGCCCAAGTCGCGCGCATCGAGAAGCGGCGCTGTCACCGATTGCCATCCACCAGCTTGCCGGGTCTCGGGATGCGAGCCAGCGTCTTGCCGGCCAGGCGCGGCGGCCGTTGTCCGGAATTGCACCAGCCGTCGGGAAGCGAGGCGTAAAGCCTGGCAAACCGCACGAGATCGGCAGCGTCGGCCTGCGCATCGACCGACCGGAAGAGATAGGCGGCCTTGCCAGGCGCCTGGAAAGCCACCGCCAGGGGACGCGCGCAACCCGCCATGCAAGCCACGCTCTCGACCGTGAAACCAAGCGCCACGTCAGGCTGGGCCGAGAGGCGGGAGCGCAACTCGGTGCACAAACCTTCGCCCGACCTGACGCCGGTCGGCACGTCGCGGCAAAGGGTGCACACGATGATCTGGTGCATGGGCCCAGGGTGAATACGATCGATTGCGCCGTCCAACTTCCCGTCACTTTCAAAACTGGCGACGGAAGGATGTTGGTCGACCGGCCGACAAGACCGATGTCCACGTTTCCTCTCGGCACACCCCGTCCGGTCAACTCAGTGATGGCAGGTCTCCTGGCTCACGGGTCTCTGCGCAATCCTGCCTTCCCAGCCTTGCCGGCCAGTGGCGTTCCGGATCTTGCTCGCCGCTTACAGTTGCGGGGGCAGCCGCGGCCTCGACCCAAAATCGGATCTCACCGCGTTCCCTTTTCACCCCTCGCCTTTCGGCTCGGGGACCATCACGAGTCGCAGCCTAGGCCGCGCGCGGCGGCGAGGCAAGGTAGTCGTTTGTTTTGTTATAACAGAACCAACCAATGGTCAATCGCTGTCGCGGGCGATCAGTTCCAGCGGCCAGACCTCCCTGATGGTCTCTGGCCCGGCGGCCCCCGCAAAAGCCGGCAGCGACGCCAGCAGCATTTCGGCGAGCCGCCGTCCCATGGGCTGCAGCGCCGGGCGGAAAGCAGTCAACGCTGGCGAGAAATAGCGGCAGAGCGGCGTATCGACGATGACGGTCACCGCCATGTCGTGACCCGGCTTGATGCCCATCTCGGCCAGCGCCTTGCAGCCGCCAAGCGCCATTGCGTCATTGTTGAAGATGATGGCGGTCGGCGGGTCCTTGCGCCGCATCACCTGCGGTGTCACTTCGTAGCCACCGGCCTCGTTGATGAAGCCGTCGGCAATCAGGCCGGGATCGACGGCGATGCCATGCCGGCGCAAGGCCTTGCGGTAGCCGTCGAGGAACAGATAGCCGAAATTCAGATCGAGCGATGGGCGAATGGCGGCGATCCGGCGATGGCCACGCGCCACCAGCCGATCGACCGCGTCGGCGCCTGCTTTTTCGAAATCAAGATCGAGCGAGGGGTAGGCCTTGTCGCCGGAGCGGCTGCGGCCGAGCGTGGCGAAGGGGAAGCCGGCCTGGGTCAGATAGTCGATGCGCTCGTCCTCGCGCCGCGTCCAGGCCAGCACCACCGCGTCGGCACGGCGCGTCTCGACGACACGCCGCAGGCGCTCCTGCTGATAGTCGCCCGGCGCGCCCATCACCACGATGAGATCCAGCCCGCTTTCGGCGAGCCGGCCCTGCAATCCAGTCAGGAACGGAATGAAGAAAGGCTCGCCGTATTCCTGGTCGCCCGGATGCGGCTGCAGCATGAAGGCAATCGAGTGGGTAGCGCCTTGCCTGAGACTGCGGCCGGACTGGTTTGGCGAATAGTTGAGAGCCCTGGCCGCCTCGAGAACGCGCTGGCGTGTGTCGGCATTGACGTCGGCGCGGCCATTGAGGGCGCGCGACACCGTGCCGATCGAAATGTTCAGGTGACGGGCAAGGTCGTGAATGCTGGACGCCAAGTGACTGTTCTCCCCCTTGCTTGGCTAGCACCGGTGGCCGCCCGGGCCAAGGCGCAACGACGATTTTCATGGGCGGCCGATTGACATTCTACGCCTTCGGGTGTGTTCTCGTAAACGTTTACGGAAAAACGTTTACGGTCACGTCGTGAACGCCGGGACGATCGGCCTGGAGGGGCCGAGAGGAGGAGCGCTGGATGATCGACGCCGTTCTGGTCGGCTGCGGAGCGATGAGCAAGGCCTGGCTCGATGCCGCGCGGCAAATCGACGGGCTCGCCATTGTCGGCCTTGTCGATCTCGATGCCGACAGGGCGAAGGCCAGGGCTCGCGAATACGACCTTGGTGGTGCCGTCATCGGCACCAGTCTCGACGCTGTGCTCGAACAGACCCGACCGCAAGCGGTCTTCGATGTGGTGGTTCCCGCCGCCCGGCGCGACGTTGCGTTTTCCGCCTTTGCCCATCATTGCCATCTGCTGACGGAAAAGCCGCTCGCCGATAGCCCGGAGAATGCCCGCGCCATCGTCGAGGCCGCCCGCCAGGCCGGGCGCATCCATGCCGTCGTCCAGAACCGCCGCTATGTCGCCAATGTCAGGCGCATCCGGAGATTTCTGGACTCCGGCGCCATCGGCAAGCCGACCAGCATCCACGCCGACTTTTTCGTCGCGCCACATTTCGGCGGTTTTCGCGAGGAGATGGCCCATGTGCTGCTGCTCGACATGGCGATCCACACATTCGACGCCGCCCGTTACATGGTCAATGGCGAGCCGGCCGGCGTCCATTGCCAGGAATGGGAACCGGCCAATTCCTGGTACCGACAGGGCTCGTCGGCCAGCGCGGTCTTCGATCTCGGCGGCGGCAAGATCTTCACCTATGCGGGCAGTTGGTGCGCGGCCGGCTTCCGCACCAGTTGGGAGGGCAGCTGGCGCATCGTCGCCGAGCGCGGCAGCCTGATCTGGGACGGCCATGAAGGGTTGAAGGCGGAAATGGTGGTGCCGGGCCGCGACGGCATGTTCGAGAAAATTCAGCCAATCGAGGTGCCCGCGCTCGATCCCGCCGACCGCGTCGACGGCCATCTCGGTATCATCAGGGATTTCATGCGCGCCATCGAGACCGGCACCGAGCCGGAAACGCGCGGCGCCGACAACATCAAGAGCCTGGCCATGGTCTTTGGCGCCATCGAGAGCGCCGAAACCGGACGCCGCGTGATGATCGCAAAGGAAGCACAATGATGCCAAACCCGCTCCTCGACATCAGGATCGGTACCATGGTGCGGGCCAACCTCGACGACCCGGCCGCCTATATCAAGGCAATCCTGCCGCTCGGCTTCGAGAGCATCCAGCCCTTCTTCTGGCAGACACTGGGCGGCAAGGACCTGCCCCGGTTGGCGGGCCAGATCCGCGAGGCGATCGGCGATGCCGATGTCACGGTGTCGTCGCTCGGCGTGTTCGGCAATCCGCTGGAGGGCGGCGATGTCGACCGTGGCGTGCTCCAGGCCTGGGAGACGGTCATCGACAATGCGCATTTGTTCGGCGCCTCGATGGTCTGCGGCTTTACCGGCCGGCTCCGCGGCAAGCCGCTGACAGACAGCCTGCCGCGCTTTCGCGAGGTGTGGGGGCCGCTGGCCAGGCGCGCCGCCGACAAGGGCGTTCGCATCGCCTTCGAGAATTGTGCGATGGACGGCAACTGGGTTGCTGGTGACTGGAACATCGCCCACAATCCGGACGCCTGGGAGCTGATGTTCAACGAGTTGCCTGACGACAATCTCGGCCTCGAATGGGAGCCTTGCCACCAGCTCGTCTATCTGATCGATCCGATGCCGCAGATCCGCAAATGGGCGCCGCGCATCTTCCACGTCCATGGCAAGGACGCGACGGTGCGCTGGGACGTCATTCGCGAGCACGGCGTGTTCGGCCGGCTGCCGTTCGTACAGATGCGCACGCCAGGCTTCGGCGACAGTGACTGGACGCGGGTGATCAGCGAATTGCGGCTGGCCGGATACAAGGGCGCCATCGACGTCGAAGGCTGGCACGACCCGGTCTATCGCGGCGACCTCGAGATCACGGGGCAGGCACGCGCGCTGGAGTATCTCAAGCTATGCCGGGGAGGTGCGAGCTACCTGCCAAATCCGGCGTGAGGACCGGCCGGCGGGAGGAGCCGGCCGCAAGTGGTACTGCCAAAGCAATCGTTCAAAGGCCCCTCGGCTGACGAGGGAAACAATGGGAGGAACGTGCATGAGCATCGCGATCAGAACGACACTTCTGCGGACGACCGTGGTGGCGGCCGCCACGGCGCTTACCGCCGCAATCTCCACCTTGCCGGCGCAGGCGCTCGACGGCCAATGGTGCAAGGACGTCCACATCCGCTTCTTCGTCGGCGGCGCCGAGGGCGACGCCTTCGGCACCATCGTCTACAATGGCGCCAAGCAGGCCGCGGCCGATCTCGGGCCCAAGGTCGACTACATCTTCTCCCAGTGGGACGCGGAGAAGATGGTGCAGCAATTGCGCGAAGCGGTCGCGGTCAAGCCCCAGGGCATCGCCATGATGGGCCATCCGGGCGACGCCGCGATCATGCCGCTCGCCGAAGAGGCGCATAAGGACGGTATCAAGATGATGTACCAGAACGTCCCGGTGCCGAAGGTGACGGCGGCGTTCGGTGGCGGCTATGTCGGCGCGCAGCAGGAACAGCAGGGCCGCGCGCTCGGCGCCGAAGCGCTCAAGCTCGGCAAGCTCAAGGCCGGCGACAAGGCAATCATGATCGGCCCGTTCGAGAACGAGAACCGCGGCGCGCGCGAGCGCGCCACCGTGGCGGCGCTGAAGGAAGCGGGCGTCGAGGTCATCCAGCTGTCCTCGCCGCCAAGCGGCGAATGGGCTTCCGACCCCAACCTCGCCATTCCGGTGATCACGGCGGCGCTTCTCAATCACCCGGATATCAAGGCGGTGGGCTATCCCGGCGGACAGATGCTCGGCAATGTCCCCACCTATATGCAGGCGGCGGGGCGCAAGCCCGGCGATATCTTCAACTTCGGTTTCGACACCAGCCCGCAGATCGTCGAGGGCTTCAAGGCCGGCTGGGTGCAGCTGACGGCCGACCAGCAGCCATTCCTGCAGGGCTATCTGCCGATCCTCAGCCTGTGCCAGCAAGTGGTGCTGGGTCTGGCGCCGATGAATGTCGACACCGGCGCCGGTTTCGTCACGCCCGAAAATTACGAGATCGTCGCAGAACTCGCCAAGCAGGCGCTGCGCTGACCTCCCAAGCCGCCGGCCGGGATCAGGCCCCGGCCGGCGGGACCGCTGGCGAGAAGGCCGGTGCGAGACAATCGAGCGAGGATCCGATGGCAGAACGTCTCATAGAACTGCGCGATATCGCCAAGTCCTACGGCCACGTCTATGCACTTGGCGGGGTCAATCTCAGCGTCGACCGCGGCGAGGTGGTTGGCCTCATCGGCGATAACGGCGCCGGCAAGTCGACGCTGATCAAGATCCTATCCGGCGTGGTCAAGCCGACCAGCGGGGAGATCCTCATCCGCGGCAAGCCGGTGACCGGATGGAATGCGGCACGTTCGCGAGAGGCCGGCATCGAGACAGTGTTCCAGGACCGGGCGCTGGCCGTGCAGCAGACGATCGTGCGCAACATCTTCATGGGCCGTGAACTCACCGGTTTTCTCGGTTGGCTGAAGGTCAGCAAGGAAATCGAGGAGGCGAGTCGGCTGATGCGCGAGATCGGCTTCACCTCGAAAGTATTCACGCCGCACTCGATCGTCGGCCAGCTGTCGGGCGGCGAACGCCAGGGCGTGGCGATCGCGCGCGCCATCTACAAGCAGGCGGAATTGATCGTCCTCGACGAGCCGACGACGGCGCTGTCGCTGACCGAGACCGCCAAGGTCTTCCACTTCGTGCGCCAGGTGCGGGCGAGCGGCCGCTCGATCCTGTTCATCGGCCACAACATCCACCACGTTTTCGACATCGCCGACCGTTTCGTGGTGCTCGACCGCGGCAAGGTTGCGCTCACCGCCGACCGCAGCGAAATCAAGTCGGCCGAAGACCTCATCAACTTCATGGAAGACGTCGCGCATCCGGGCGGGTTGGCCGGACTGCACGACACCGGCGACGCGGAGCAGAGAGCACGATGAGCAAGACCATGGAGCCCGATCTGCACGAGCCGTCGGCCGGCATTTCCCGCCAAGGCAGTTCCCAAAACGAGTGGAAGCACCCATCCGATCATTGGCTGCGCGGCTTCGTCCTCGACAATCGGGCGTCGCTTGGTACGCTCGCCGTGTTCATCGTCATGATGGCGGTCTTCATGATCGCCAACCCGACGGTCTTCACAACCTGGTATCTCTACAGCGCCGTGCTCACCACGCTTCCCGTGGCGCTGTTCGTGGTCGTGCCGCTGGTCTTCGTCGTCACCTGCGGCGAAATCGACCTGTCGTTTCCCGCGACGATGGGTTTTGCCTCCTGGGTCTTCGCGCTGGTGGTGCAGGCCGGCTACGATCCGTTCCTCGGCATTGCGGCAGCGCTGGTCACCGGCACGCTGCTCGGCTTCCTCGTCGGGTCGCTGGTAGTGTATGGCGGGCTGTCGTCGCTGATCGCCACGCTTGGCATGAATTTCCTGCTGCGCGGACTGATCCAGATCATCAATGAGGGCAGATCGACCTCGCTGACCAGCCTTGCCGACAGCTGGGCCTACAGGATCTTCTCCAGCCAGTTCCTGGGCATCCCGGTGCAGATCTTCTGGGCCATCGCCTTTGTCGTGCTGTCGGCGATGCTCTACAACCGCCACCGCTTCGGCGCGCAGGTGAAGGTGGTCGGTGACAATCCCGACAGTGCCCAGCAGATGGGCATCGACGTCAAGCGCGTGCGGGTGAAAGTGTTCGTCTTCGTCGGCATCGGGGCCGCGATCGCTGGCACGTTCTCCGTAATGATCAACTTCACCTGGTGGCCAACCGCCGGCGACGGTTATCTCTTGCCGGTGCTGGCTTCGGTGTTCGTCGGCGGCACGCCGACCTGGGGTGGCATCGGCACCGTGGCCGGCGGCGCGATCGGCGCCGTCACGGTGTCGTTTATCCAAACCGGTGTCGTGGCGGCTGGCCTGAGCGGCTTCTACGTCCAGTTCTTCAACGGGTTGATCATCATCCTTTCGCTGCTTGGCCACAAATGGAACCAGGCGCGCTACCGCTGAACCAGTCGGCCCTTTAACAGCAATTTTCGGCCCATCCGAGCCACCAACAGACGACAGGCCGCGCGGACGAGACCGCGCGGCCCGATCGCCCATTTGCGCCATGCGCAATTTCGATCAAACTGGCCGGGCAACGAGGCGCCAGAGTGAGGACGCCACATGCGAGGAACACATGGACCCGATCGAGAAAGCGCTATGGTTTGTCGAAAGCCATCTGCCGGAAGCTGTTACGCTGGACGACGTCGCCCAAAGCAGCGGCGTGTCGCGCTTTCATGTGACGCGCGCCTTCGGCGCCGCCACTGGCCGCTCTGTCATGGGTTATATGCGCTCGCGCCGGCTGACCGAGGCGGCGCGCAGACTCGCCGGCGGGGCGCCCGACATCCTGTGCGTCGCGCTCGACGCCGGCTACAACTCGCATGAGGCTTTCACCCGTGCCTTCCGCGACCAGTTCGGCACCACGCCGGAACTGGTGCGCGCGCAAGGTTCGACCAAGACCCTTGATCTCGTGGAGCCTATCCTGATGGACCACACCCTGCTCGCCAGCCTCGAACCACCGCGCTTCGAGACCAGCCGCCCCTTCCTCATCGCCGGCTTCGGCGAGCGCTACAGCTGCGAATCGAGCGCCGGCATTCCGATGCAGTGGCAGCGTTTCAGCCCTTACATCGGCAACATACCCGGCGAAGTCGCCGGCGTTTTCTATGGTGTCTGCCTCAATGGCGACGATGCCGGCAATTTCGACTATGTCGTCGGCGTCGAAGTGCGCGACTTCGCGGATCTGCCGAAGGAATTCTACCGGGTGCGGGTTCCTGCGCGGAAATACGCCGTTTTCACGCATCGCGAGCACATCTCGACCATCCGGCGTGCGATCAACACGATCTGGAACAGCTGGCTGCCGGCCTCCGGCCACGAAATCGCCGACGCGCCGGAATTCGAGCGCTATGGGCCCGAATTCGATGCACGCACAGGTAATGGCGGGCTGGAGATCTGGGTGCCGGTCAAGGCATAACGCGCCGCTACAGCTCCAGATCCCAGTTCTGTCCAACCAGATCCTTGCCGAAGGAATGGTGAGGCTCTTCCTCGATCAGCTTGAAACCGGCCGCCTGGTAGATGTGCCGGGCCGCGGTCAAAATGTCGTTGGTCCATAGGGTCAGCGTCTTGTATCCCCTGGCGCGGGCAAAGCCGATGCACTCGTCGACCAGGCGCTTGCCGATGCCGAGGCCGCGCGCCGAAGGTTCGACATAGAGCAGCCGCAGCTTGGCCACCTGATCCGACTTGCGCACGACGAAGACCGAGCCGACGACCTCGCCTTCCCGCTCGGCGATCCAGCCTCGCTCCCATTTCGGATCGAAGGATTTTACGAAATTTGCGAGGATTTCGGCGACCAGCGCCTCATAGGTTTCGTCCCAGCCATAGTCCTGCGCGTAGAGCATCCCTTGCCGGCGGGTGATCCAGCCAATGTCGCCGACCTGCAACGGCCGCAGCAGATAAGGGATTTTCGGCTCGGCACTGTCATCCAGCAGACGCTGCACCGTGCGCATGGAATTGACCAGCCGGTCCTGCTCCGACGCGGGCAGCCGATCGAGCAGCGCCGCGACCTGGTCGTGCGAATCCTTGTTCAGCGGTGCGAACGCGTTCCTGCCCGCCGGCGTCAGCGCGATCGACGATTGCCGCGCGTCCGAAACCAGGGTGACCCTGGAGATGAGATGAAGGCGCTCGAACTTCTTCAGCAAACGGCTGACATAGCCGGTGTCGAGGCCGAGATCGCGCCCGAGGTCGGTCGCGGTCAGTCCGTCACGATGCGCCAACTCGTAGAGCACGCGCGCCTCGGTCAGCGAGAAGGCGCTCTTCAGCAGCCCTTCGTCGAGCAGTCCGATCTGACGGGTATAGAAGCGGTTGAAGGCCCGCACCGCATCGATCAGGTTTTTGCTGGGTGCAGCCTTGTCGGGTTGATGGTGGATTGTCATCGAGTCATCTCCTGCTGGCACAGGATCAATCATTTACTTGACTAAGTCAACTATCAGGAGATGACCCGGACACTTACATCATCGGCAGCACCGGCCAGCGGTCGATGATCCTGCCACCGGAAAGCACCGCGATCGGCCCCAGCTGCTGCAGCACGGCTTCGCTCTGCGTCGGTCGCAGGAACGCGTAGTCGCCTGGCCTGACGACGGCCCCGGCGGGCAGGCCCATGAATTGCTGGTTGGAGGACAGGCCTAGCAGGCCGTTCGTCGTCAGGCCTTCGGGAAACACCGGTTCGGCCATCCATTTGCCGCCATAGAGATAGCAGCCCTTGCGCGGAAACCGGCCGAGCGCCTGAAGCAGACGCGAGACCGCCGGCGGGCCGGGCAGCATTGGCTCGACCACTTTCAGGATCGGCGTCGCGATGAAGGCCGCCGGCCGGAAGCCATCGAGGCCTGGCGTGTCGAAATCGCCGGGCAGCACGAAGGCCGACCCGATCGACACTTCATTGGCAGCGCCGCCATGATGAAGCAGCGCGGTCTTGCTGCCACCGATGTTCAAGATGTGGCGCTGGTCCATGCCGAGGCGCGCGACGAAAGCGGCGGCCCGTTGCGAGGCTTGCGCCAACGCCTTGGCCGGCCCGCCGAACAGGGCGGGTATGTGCGGCGCATGCGCCTCATAGGCCATGACGCCTTCGCAGCGCAGCCCTTTGTGGGCCGGCAGCGCCTTCAGCGCCCGCGACAGAGCCTCCGGTTCGGCAAAGCCGCCGCGATGCAGTCCGACATCGATTTCGAAAGCAATGCGCAGCTCGACGCCGAGTTCGTCAGCGAGCGCGCCGTACTCAGCCAATCTCTCCTGTGTGTCGATCAGCCAAGATACTCGCGACCAGACTGCATCGCCTCTGGAAAGCGCGGCCTTTGCCGCGCCAACCGGCATCGGCTTGCCGTACAGCAGATCCGCATCCGGAAACGCGCTCAGCACCGCCTTGCTGATCGGCGGATGGAAGGTCATGAACCGTTGGGTTCCAAGCGCCTTGCCGACATGGGAGAGCAGCGGCAGGCAAGCGAGCGACTTGTCGACCAGCCGTATGGCAAGGCTGGCATCAAGCCTCTCCTTCACCAGGGCGATGTTGCCATCCAGCCGGTCGAGGTCGAGCAGCAGGCAGGGTTGGAGGATGCCCGCCTGCTTCAGCGCATCCGAAAGCGTGGCGAAATAAGCCTTCATCGCTAGATGCCAAGAGGACTGGGTTCGATGCCGAACAGGTCGGCCATGTAGGGCGAGACGAAACGGTTCTGCGGATCGATGTCGCGGCGCACCGCCATCGCATCGTCCCAGCGCGGATAGAGCTTTTTCAGGTCGGCCGCTTTCAGGCTGTGCATCTTGCCCCAGTGCGGCCTGCCGCCATGTCTGCGGAAGATCGGCTCGACCGCACGCATGAACGGCAGCGGATCGTTCGCCGCGTCATGATGGATGGCGATGGAACAGGTGAGCCTTTTGTGAAAGGGCGAGAGCCAGAATTCGTCTGAGGCCACCGACCGCACCTCCATCGGGAAATAGACTTCCGGAAAATGCTTCTCGGCCAGTTCGATGATCTCGGCCAGCGCCTTCGGCCCCTCCTCGAAGGGAAGGTGATATTCCATTTCGTTGAACCTGGTCTGCCGGTCGCTGGCATAGACGTTGAGCCAGTCCTGCACATAATCCTCGGCCGGCACCTTGGCGACGGCGCCGAGGATCAGCCGGCGGCGCAGCGCCGGCAGCCAGGCAAGCCCGGTGCGCAAGCGACGCAGCGTGCGCAACGAGCCTTCATCATCGTCGGTCGGGCGCACCGTCGTGGCTTCGGCGCTGAAGTCGCTGGCGATGAACTGGGCGTAGCCGGAGAAGGGAATGTAATAGAATTCAGCCGAACGATGCGCGGCCATCATCGTCTCGAAATCGCGCAGCATGTCGCCGATCGGCAGCACCCATTTGCGGCGGCGCAGCCGGTAGCTCGCGATGTTGTTCAGCGTCACTTCGCTGAGCACACCGAAGGCACCAAGGGCGACGCCGATGGCATGGATCGTCTCCTGATCCCCTTCCCGCTTGAATTCGCGGACCTTGCCAAGCCCGTCGACGATCTGCACCGTTTCCAGCTGCGTGTGATAGGCACCGAGCGTCGGCCCCGAGCCATGGGTAGCCGTGCCCAGCGCGCCGCCTATGGCCTGGCGGTCTATGTCGCCCATGTTGGGCAGGCCTTGGCCGATGCCTTGCAGGATGTGCATGAGCGAATCAAGCCGCGTCCCTGCCCGCACGCGCGCCTGATGTTTTTTCGCATTATGCGAGACCAGCCCTTGCAGCTTCTCCAGCGACAGGATGGTGCCTTGCGATTTCACCAGCGGCGTGAAGGAGTGACCGGCGCCGACGACGCGGACCGGGCCGGGTGCGGTGCGAATGAGATCGCAGAGTTCGCCGGGGTCGGCGGGGCTGGCAAGCAGCCGCGGCTCGGCGGTGACAAAGCCCGACCAGTTGCTCCAGCTGTTCGACATGGTGCTCACGCAACAACCCGGCGACGCCGCGCCACGAGGACAAACAGACCGAGCAGCGCCACGCTGGCGACAGCGCTTGCGGCGGCGAATTCCGGAACCGGGCGAAAATCCTTGCCGTCGATGAGTAGCGACGCCGCGACCGGCCCGATCGCAAGGCCGAAAAGCTGGGCGGCCGGTATCAGCAGCACGGCGGTGCGTGTCTCGTCGGCGGTGATCGCCAGCCGGATCTGGTAGGGCACGATGAAGAGCAGGATAAAACCCATGACCAGGGCGGCGACCCAGAATGTCGTGAGGCCAGGTCCGCTGGCAAGCACGAGCGAGGCGACGAGCGCGACGATGCCGATCGCCACGATGGCAACGCGATAGTCGATGCGCGCCTCGAACACGGTCGCCGTCATCGCGCCCAGCACCTGTGCCGCGAGGCTGGCCGAGACGATCAGGCCGATGGTGCGGCCATCGATGCCGAATTGGGCGCCGAGCGGCTCCAGAAAGGCCCAGACGGCGCCGAAGAACATGAAGTAGCAGAAGACCGACAAGAGCGCGGTGACCGAAGGAACCGTCAGCACATTGGCGAGGTTCTCTTCCTTCGGCAGGTCGGCATAGTCGGCGGGGACAATAAAGGCGACGACGAGCGACAGGACGCAGACGATCGCGAGAACGAGGAAGCCACCCGCCGATCCGGCGGCGGGGATGACATAGAGCGCCAGCAGCAGGGCAAGAGCGCATTGCGCCAGCGTCTGCATGGTGACGAAATAGCCGCCGATGCGTTCGGCGCGCCGCGAACGGGCGATCAGTTCGGTGGCGACCGCGACAAGGCCGCCTTCGGCAAGACCGGCCAGCGCGCGCGCCGCCATCAGCGTGTTGGCCCCGGCGGCATAGGCCGTCCAGACATTGGCCACCGCCAGCAGCAGCAGGAGGACCGCGCTTTTCCAGCGCATATTGCGGGCGGAAAGCAGCATCGCGACGGTCGCCGAGCCAATCGCGATGGCGATCATCTCGGCTGTGGCGACCAGTGCGAGTTCGTCGCCGCTGACATGGCCCTCGGTGTAGAGGGCACCAAGCAGGACGGGCTGCAGGCCGAGGATGAGCAGGCCGACCGACCCGATCCACAAGGCCGAGGCAAGCTGCCCGCCGGTCGGATTGCCAACCAGCCAGTCGCCATCGCCCTGAAGACCGGTGCTTGTCGAAGTCAAAGGCGCCTCCCAACGTCCTTGCCGCGCGGCAGAAAAGCTGACACTCTGTCAGCATTCAGAACCTGATACTTGATCATATTTCTTGTCAACCGGAATTTGGGAACCCGTGCGAAAGATCGGTGCATGACGGAAGCAAGTCGAACGGCTACCGAGCCCAGGCGCAGGCCCAAGCAGGAGCGCAGCCGCGAGCGCATCGACGCCATCCTGTCGACGACCATGCGGCTCATCGGCGAGAAGGGCATCGATGCCGTCACCATGAAGGAGGTCGGCATGCTGGCGGGCGGGCCGATCGCCACCGTCTATCACTACTTCCCCAACAAGTCGGCGATCCTGGCGATGCTTTATGAGCGGTTTTCCGAGGTCAGCCGGGCGCGCCTGGCGGCGATCATCGCCGATGTCCGTGAAGCGAAGGACGTCATCGTCGCTGCCGACCGGCTGCTTGACGACTATCTCAGCCGTGTCGCCGGCGATCCGGCCATCCAGGATCTGCAGAACGCCATCCAGGCCGACAAGGCGCTCAAGAATCTCGACATCGCCGAAACCCGGCATCAGGCCAAGATGTTCTGCGACCATGTCATCGCCTTGCTCGAGCCGGAGAAGCACGAGCAGTTCGAACGCATGGTCCTGCTGATCTTCCAGCTCGCCGGCGGCGTCGTGCGCCTGGCGCTTGCGCAGGGCGAAGCCGAAAGCCGCCGGACCATCGAAGATTACCGGTCGATCATCCACACCCAGTTGCGGTTGTTCCTGTAACCAATGCCGACCGGAGATTATCTCGCCCGGCGGATGAGGCCTTCGAAACCGTCGGCCAGATCGGCAGCGCCGGCCGCGAACATCTTCACCAGATTTTGGGGACGGCCGGGAGTCTTGTTGGCATCGAGGAGGATGGCCCTGCCTTCATGCATGACGAAATCGAATTTCCCGTAGTCGAAGCCGAGTTCACGCCGCCGCTCGCGCAGTTCGTCGGGAACCGGGACAGGTTCGCGTCGGATCGTTTCCGATGCCTTGACCAGGCTGTTGGGCGAGACGTAGCGGGTGCAGCGTTCGCGCTCTCCGCAAAACACCCAGAAACGAACGGCAAAGCCGTCGGGCTCCGGTTCCGGAATGAACTTTTCCACGACGAGATCATCGCAGTCGAAGACGCCATCTGGAACGTCGCCGAGAGTTCCATGGACTTCATAGGACCGCAGGGCCGGCAGATGCGGAAAAGGCAGCGACTTGCCGGCACGCGCTGATCGCCGATTGAGGAGCGTCTCCGGAATGCCTCGATTGTTGAGGTTGCTCTTGACGATGACGGGGCCTTGCCAGGTGTCGCCCTCGCCTATCAGCGCTCCGCTGATCCGTCGTTTCGATATGTCTCCCGCCTCTACATTGAGGCAGAATGGGAAACTCCTGGCATAAGAGAGATAGTCTGCCGGTATTATCGTCGCATCGACATGCAGAACCGCGATATCGGCATTGTATGTTTTCGACAGGCCTTGTTGAATCCGCACCGAATGGCCGCGCCTTTTCAGGTTCTCCAGAACATCGAAAAGCAAATAGGGGCTGCCCCTGCGCAACATAAGGTTGCGCTTGCCAAGAAACCGGTCATGCTCATGCGTTATGACAGTGACCCGCGCCACGGCTATCCCCCCTTGGCTTCCATGCCCGCTTCTATTAAGCGGCTCTAATCAGGCGATGCCAGACTTTCCTGAGCTCCGACGGGTTTGAATGACGAATCATTGGGACAATTATTATCGGCACTGGAAGCTTCTGGACGCCCCGCTGCGGCCAACTCCGGAAACCGTCGGCATATTCGATCGCGAACTTGATCTCGGGAACGCCGATGTCCTCCTCCTCGGCGTAACCCCCGAACTGGCAATCCTGGGCAGGTCGATGTTGGCGATCGATAAATCGGCAACCATGATTTCCGGCGTATGGGCCGGCGACAGCATCTCGCGAAGGGCGATGGCCGGCAACTGGCTTGACCTGCCCGTCGAGCGGGCAAGTTTCGACGCCGTCATCGGCGACGGATGCCTGTCGGCCGTCGATTCCAAAGTCGCGCGCGGTTCGCTGTTCGGCGAAATCGCAAGGGTGCTCAAGCCTGGCAGACATGCGGCGATCCGCGTTTTCGCACGGCCGGAAGCAGCGGATGACCTGTGCGGCATCGAAGCTCTGGTCCTGGTTGGCAGGGTCGAGAATTTCCACGCGCTCAAATGGCGGATCGCAATGGCGTGCACGACCGACGACTGCGACAACACCGTCAGTGTGCAGGCAATCCGTGCGGCATTCGACGAGCTGTTTCCGGATCGGGAAGCCCTTGCCGCACGCACGGGATGGAGCATGGCATCCATCGACACGATCGACGTCTATGCGGGCTCCGAAACGAGGTACAGTTTCGCGACATTGGCCATGCTGGAGGACGAGGCAGGTGCCTGGTTCGACCAGGTGCGTGTCGTGCCAAGCGGCAGCTATCCCCTGGCGGAGCGTTGCCCGCTTCTGGTGCTCGGTTCGGCCAGGCTTCGATAAGTTCATCGCCATCGTGCCAAGAGGCGCCCGCGTGCCTTGACTCTCGCAGGTCGGCGGCCTATTTCAGCGCCACGTTAGCACTCGCCATTGGTGAGTGCTAACCACGTGTCCGGCGCCGCCGGACGGAGGAACTGCTCTCACCGTTCTCATTCGAGGAAGAAAAAATGGCAAAGTCGAAGTTCCGCCCGCTTCATGACCGCGTGGTCGTTCGCCGGGTCGAATCCGAATCCAAGACCGCCGGCGGGATCATCATCCCGGATACGGCAAAGGA
>NZ_JAPYKS010000034.1:0-43340 GCF_037179605.1 Mesorhizobium salmacidum (SeqCode) | reverse complement strand
CCCTCGCTCATAGACGAGCAGGGCGACATTCCTACTTTGCGGAATCAAGACATTTCTATTTTGCGGCAATAAGTAAAAAATGCATAACATACATTATGGAACCGCAGAATACTTCGTATAAACAGTATGTTGACGCTCGCTGACATTTGCCCCAGGTTGCGAAGCGTCCAGCGGACGTCGATGCGCCGGGCCCGATTTCCCGCACGGCCGGTGCCTACCTATGTACCCTCCCGGATTGGCGCCGGCTAATTTCTCGCGATCTAAGAAACCCAATCAAACCTCGAACTGCCAAGGCGCCAGGGTAAAGCTTCAGGCGCCGATCGGAAGCCCATATGCATGCTTCACCTGGCCCAAGGCGAAGCTGGATTCGATCGATGCCACGCCATCGAGTCTCGTGAGTTTCTGTTTCAGGAAAGTTTCATACGCCTCTAAATCCTTCACGACGACACGCAGCAAGAAGTCCATTTTCCCGGTCATCAAATAGCATTCGACCACTTCAGGCCAACGAAGGACGGCACTCGAAAACCCATCGAGCTCTTCTTCCCGCTGTCGCTCGAGCTTGACCGACGCAAATGCGCTAACGGGCAATCCTACCTTCACCTGATCAACGATTGCCACGTAGGCTCTGATCACGCCTGATTTTTCGAGCATCCGCACTCGACGGGCGCAAGGTGACGGAGAGAGTCCGGCGATTTCGCTGAGTTTTTCCGTCGTCGCGTGAGCATCCGACTGAAGTGCAGACAATAACTTGCGATCGATATCGTCAATGACACGTTTTGGCATAAGTTTTGGTTTCCCACATGACAATTAGCTGAGTTCGGCTGAAGGTGATCTATCTTATCGCGTTTTTAGCCGCAATCGCCCGCTGGATTGTCCTATCCTCGCCTCCTCTCGGTGGAGCTCGAAAATGAACGATCCGAAACTCGCGTGCCTCAAGGAACTCGAAAGCAAGGTGCTGTGGCTGTCCACATGGATGATCCACAACGCCAACAACCTTCGGCCGAATGACGACGGGCTAAAGGTTGGAGGGCATCAGGCATCGTCAGCATCGCTCGCGACGCTCATGACTGCACTCTACTTCGCGGTCTTGCATCCTGAAGACAGGGTCGCAGTGAAGCCGCATGCAAGTCCGGTTTTTCATGCTATCCAATATCTCTTCGGCAACCAGACACGGTCGAAACTGGAATCCTTCCGCGCCTATGGAGGGGCGCAGTCCTATCCATCACGGACGAAGGATACGGACGATGTCGACTTCTCGACCGGATCGGTGGGACTGGGAGTCGCGCAAACCCTGTTTTCCTCGTTGGCGCAGGATTACCTTCGAGCAAAAGGCATGGCCAATGACCGTCCCGAAGGGCGCATGGTCGCGCTTATTGGTGACGCCGAGATGGATGAGGGTAACATCTTTGAGGCTCTTCTCGAGGGTTGGAAGCACGGTCTGCGCAACACCTGGTGGATCGTTGACTACAATCGCCAAAGCTTGGACGCGGTCGTAAGGGAAGGCTTGTGGGAGCGCTTCGTCTCCCTGTTTCGCGATTTCGGTTGGGAGGTGGTGATCCTCAAATACGGCTCCCTGCTGGAGCAAGCTTTCGAGGAGCCTGGGGGCGAGGCTTTACGCGGCTGGATCGACAAGTGCCCCAACCAGCTCTACTCGGCTCTGGCTTATCAAGGTGGGGCAGCGTGGCGCAGACGCCTGCTTGATGAGATCGGTGATCAAGGTCAAGTCTCCAGGCTGATTGAAAACCGCTCCGACCACGACCTTGCGCGCTTGATGACAAACCTTGGCGGTCATGATCTGCCCTTGTTGTTGAAGACCTTCGAGGAGGCACGCAAGCATGATCGGCCGGTCTGCTTTCTCGCCTATACGATCAAGGGGTTCGGCCTGCCGCTGGCTGGCCACAAGGACAATCATGCAGGCTTGATGACCACGGCACAGACCGAAGACCTGCGCGCCCGCCTTCGGGTACGGCCGGGGTTCGAATGGGAACCCTTTGAAGGTCTTCAACTCCCCGCCGCCGAGTTGTCTGCCTTTCTTAAGGAAGCTCCATTCAATGCCGGGCGCCGTGGCCGCCACGCGCCCCCGAAAATTGCTGTCCCCGAGGCATTTCCCATCGAGGTGCAATCGCCTGTCTCTACACAGCATGGCTTTGGAATTCTCATGCATCAGATCGCCAAGTCGGAGACTGAGCTAGCAAGGCGGATCGTCACAACATCGCCGGACGTCACCGTCTCGACCAATCTCGGCGCTTGGGTCAATCGTCGGGGACTCTTTGCTCGGGAAGAGAAGGCGGATCTGTTCAAGAAGGAGCGCATCCCGTCGACCTTCAACTGGCAATTCTCACCGAAAGGCCAACATATCGAACTGGGCATTGCCGAGATGAACCTGTTTATCAACCTCTCGGCTCTGGGGCTTTCTCATTCGATATTTGGCGAGCGGCTTTTGCCGATAGGGACCCTTTATGACCCGTTCATCGAACGTGGGCTCGATGCGCTGAACTACGCCTGTTACCAGGATGCACGCTTCATTGTCGTCGCCACCCCTTCCGGTATCAGTCTGGCGCCTGAAGGCGGCGCCCATCAATCGATAGCAACTCCCCTCATCGGTATGGCTCAGGATGGGCTCGCCAGCTTTGAGCCAGCCTTTGTCGACGAGCTCGCAACCATTCTGCGATTTTCATTCGACTACATGCAACGCGATGGAGATATCCAGCCCGATCCCGTGACTTGGCTCAGGGATGCCACTGGAGGCTCGGTGTATCTCAGACTGTCGACGCGGCCGATTGAACAACCCAAACGCGTTATTGATCAGACACTGGCTGAAGCCATTCTCAATGGAGGCTATTGGATGCGAAAGCCAGGGCCGAATGCGCAGATCGTGATCGCCTACACGGGAGCGATTGCACCCGAAGCGATAGATGCGATCGGCTTGATCGCAGAGGATCGCCGCGACGTGGGCCTTTTGGCGGTAACGTCTGCAGATCGCCTGAATGCGGGATGGACCGCCGCACAGCGCGCCAGGGAGCACGGCGTCGTCCATGCACAAAGCCCTGTCGAACGATTGCTAGCCAGCGTTCCCTCACATTGTGGGCTCGTCACGGTGCTTGACGGCCATCCTGCCACGCTTGCTTGGCTCGGATCCGTTGAGGGTCACAAGGCCCGGTCGCTGGGCGTGGAGCATTTCGGCCAGTCGGGCACCATCACGGACCTCTATCGGCACCATGGAATTGACGCGCAAGGCATCGCGCGAGCCGCGCAGTCGCTTTCACCCGGAAAGCCAATCCGACATTTGCGAGCAGCCGTCTAACGTCTCGGCTCAGGAAGGGCGCGATGGTGTCACCAGCCTAGCGCTCGCGCTCGTTGCGATCACGTGGCTGCCGCTCTTCGACTTCCTGCTCCGATCCTCGCAGCCGCTGCGCCGATTGTTGTGGAGGATCCTGTCGTGGCGAACTCGGCTCCGGCACCCCTCTTGGCTGACCCGCTATTTTCCTGGGCAATCCCATCCTTTCACCGGCACGTAGTTCGCGGGGATCAAGAGGTTCATGGGCGCTGCGCAGCCGATCATCGCGTTCAAGCTCCCGGCTTCGGGCCACCGCCGCATTCCCTGAAATCGGCTCGTGCTTTGAGTTCGATGTGGTTTGTGGGGTTTGAGATCCGCTCTCCAACAGCTGCGAAGGCTCGCCAGTGCGAACTTGGGCGTTCCGGTCAGCTTCGCTCGCGGCAAGCTGTTGTTCGGAAATGCGGAGGTTTTCCCGGCGGATGCTCATCACTTCCCGCGCGGCTTCAACGACTTCGTTGAATTGTTTGCGCTCCCATGGCTCGATCGAGCGCCCGACATCCGCCAGAATAGCCTCTATCCGTTTCTCGTATGCCTCAAACTCGGGACGTGTCATCGCAAGCATGGCAGCCTCCTCGCCTCCAAAAAGTTCCCGGGCCAAAAGCACTGTGGGGTCATCCCTGTCCGCTGCTTGCCCAGAGGATTGTCTCTGCGTCACGATCTCGGTGTAGCGTGCAGCAGCCCGGATTCGTTCGAGCTGATCTCCAGCGAAGTTGGCGATCTTCTTTTCTGTGCTGCCCCGCGCAATTGCGTTCCATGCCTGGGCAACCTCTCTCAAATATCGGGCACTGCGGACGGACTTTGCTGCGTGGGGGAGATTGGAACGCTTGGCCAGATAACGTGCATGTGCCGACGCGCTTGTGCCCCCATGCTCGCTTCTGCCCACATAGCTGACAGGCCGCACCTGATTACGAGCATAGGCAGGCGCACTTGCAAACTCGCGACGATCGGTCAGCTCCATGCGGATTCCGTGCGCCCGGGCCTTCTCAGCCATCAGTGAGCGCCATTCCCGGAACACCTGGGGGCTCGTCTCGATGCGTTCTCCTGTCTCCCCACGCATGGTAACGATCGCGTGGGCGTGGACATGGGGCCGCTTGCCGCCATGCCCTGCCACTTTTGGATCGTCAGACGGATCGTGCATGGTATAAACATACCGATGCCCGGCGAATTGATCGCCAAGGAATTCCCGCACCGCGTCTCGAAAAGCAGCTTGATCAGTGCCCGCGCGCGCCGAGACGACCAGATGCATGACGTCGCGTCCTGTGCGGCTTTGCATCTGCTTCCGCCAGTCCTTCTGGACGAGATCGCCAGCTTGTTTGACAGTCTCGATATGGCTGTCCCTATCATCGCGGACCCGCCCTTCGAAGCGCTCGACCATTTGGCGAATCCGGCTCGTTGCGAACGCGACGCCATTGCCGTGACCGTGGAACAGAACCCGTGCCTGGACGTCGCAGCCGATCCTGCTCCTGTTCAACCGATCTTGGGCGATTGCCGCGGCCTTCGCGTCGCCGGTCAGGCGCTCGCCAGCCGGCCCGCGCAGGAGCAGGACCCCGCGCACTCGCAAATGCCTGCCGTGTACGCCCTCGATTGCATAAACAAAGCGGCGCTCGCCGAACGCGGCGCGCAGGACATGGCGAAGGATTTGGTCACGATCGCTATCGTTTGTCTTCGTGTTCACCGTCACCTGGAACAGACCAACGTCCCGGCTCGAGGCACGATTGTCGAAAAGATGCTCCCATTCGGTGCGCAATTGGAACAGGCCCGCCTTGCCGATGATCTGCTCCCCCTTTTCGGTTTCGACGGCCAGTTCGCCATTCCGGGAGGCGTAGCTCACCATAGCAGCCAGGCGCGCTCCACGACCGTAGGACGCGAGCTTGACCACCGCAGGCTGGCTCCCTTGCGCTACGGCTGTGAACCGCTGACGCATCGATCGGTTCGGCGCGACAGCTCTGGTGAGATAGGAACGCGGGCTGGCGTTGTGGCCGGCGCGCGCCCTGTCCCCTCGCCCTGTCGTTTCGTCTGGTGCGAACGCCACCCCGCCCCTTCGCCGCCAGTCCCAGTCATGGCGCTCGTCCCGACTCCGCTGTATTTCATGAAGCAGCGCTGCGCGACGCCGTTCCCACTCCCGTTCGAAAGTCCCAAGGAAAAATTCCATTAGCGAGCCCCCAAGCGCCGCGCCGTGCCGGCGCGTTTCGTCATCTGGGACAGCTCGGCGGCGACGGTCAATGAAATGGCGCGGGCATCGTCCGCAGATGCGGCGATATCCGAAACCGTGCGCAACCGCCCCGTATTGAGCGCGCGCACGGCCTGGTTGAGACCATTGCCGACAGCACGCAAATCCGCTGCGAGGAGTTGCAGGATCGCGCGATCGGCATCATTGAGAAAAGGGCGGATGCCCGCACCCTCGCAGGCGAGTGTGCGGATGAAGGCGGAAACTGACATGCCGGCGCCATTTGCAGCCGATTTCACAACGGCAAGCTCGTCGCAGGCGAACCGGATATGCGCGACTCTGTCCCGCCTACGCGGCCGTCTTGCAACAGTTGCGCCGGCTCTCACCATCACCCTTCTACCTGGTTAGCGGCCAAAGCCGCGGATCGAGGGCCCGTCCCTCGATCGTCAGGAAAAATGTATCACATTTTTCCGTATCCTGCCAACCAAATAGACATCGATATTACTTAATTCTGGCGATCTTCCCACTTTTTGGTGGTCAACATGACTCTAGATTTCTATATACGTCTGAGCCTTGAGTCACATGAATCCACATCCCCGCAATCGGGGATTCGTGTGTGAGTAGAAACCCATATTTGTAAGGAGAAGAGGATGCCGACCGTGATCTCCGCCATCAACGGCAAGGGAGGCGCAGGCAAGACCACCGCTCTCATAAACATCGCTGGCGAGTATGCCCTTCGAGGTCGAACCGTGGCGATGATCGACATGGATGCGCGCAGCAATCTGACCAAGTGGTGGAGCGACTGCCGGGAGAAGGAAGCCCAGGCCGAGCGCGTCGATGTCGTTGGCCACAAGACGGCCAGGGCGGTCGGCACTTATCTGGATCGCGCAGGCTCCGGCTTCGACTGCATTCTGATCGACACACCGGGCGAGGACACGGCGATCGTCGATCCGGTGATTGGATGGTCCGATCTTGTCATCTCGCCGATCCAGGCATCGAAGCGGGAGGTACTCGGCGCGATCGACTGTTTTGAATCCGTCCTGCGCGTCAACGAGGCGCTCGGCCGCGGTTGCCTTCACGGTGTGCTGCGGACGCGTGTATCGTTGACCGTGCGGCACACCGAACTTTATCGGAAGATCCGGCCGATCATCGAGGACAAGGTCGGAACCTATCTCTTCCGGACCGAGGTGATGGAACGCAACGTGTACAAGGATATCCAGAACGGCATCGGGACTTTGCAGATGCAGGAACTCACGGAAGCGATCGCGAAGGCACGTCGGGAGACACAAAGCGTTGTGGAGGAGATCGATGAGCTTTTGGGCACTGATGGAGAGACGGGGGGCGGTCGGTGAGCGGAAAAGAGCAGCTATCGCTCGATGAGTTCGTGACCGCTCCCAAAAAGAAGGTGGCTGTCGACGTGCCGGACGCGTGCGCGCCTGAGGCAGATGCGAGGCTGCCGGAGCCTCCAGCCAACAAGGCGGAAGCCGATATCAGTATCCGTCAGGAAGCGAGAAAGGCGCTGCGGCGGGTTAAACGGGAGCGCGTGAAAGGGGAGAGCTTTTTCGTCAATGTGAGCCTTGATCGGCGGACCAAGCGCCGGCTGAAGCTGGCATCGTTCAATGCGGAGACATCGATGCAGGCGATCATCGAGGCGGCGATCGTCAAATATCTCGACGAGATTGGCGCTTGATAGTCCGATCAGGTTTCAGCCTCCGGACTCGCGGTCCAGGGACATTTGATCAGAGCGCCTATTTGCTGCTAGGCTTATGTCAAATTGGTCCTGATTTCACAGAGGAAGGACCGACGGGGGAGAAGACCCGCGTCATAGCGACGTGTTTTTAGGGCAACAGGGAGCGGGCCAAAGCCTTCGCCATGGCGATCAAGGACGTCCAGAAATATATTGACGAATGGGGGCTCGTCGAAACGAGCGACGAAGAATCGGAGAAACCGATCTATCGCAAGCCAGGTTTCGAAGGCATTCGAAGCTTCGGCGAGATGGAGCAGATATTCAGCCAGTTCATCCGCGAGCATCGCGACGCGAAGCGGCTCAATCGCGCCCAGGTCGGCATGATGGTCGGGCTGCATGAGACGATTTTCGCGCGCTATGAGCGGGCGTTTTCGAAGCTGCAGGCGACGCGGCTGATCCACCTTTGCGAAATCCTCGGCTGTTCGCCGGTGGAAATGATCCACGCCGCCGCACCGCATTTTTTCGGCGAAAGCCGCAAGGAGGCCGACGACAAGCTGAAGCTCGTGCTGCGCATTCTGGACATGCCGGCCTCGACCGCATCCGGCCTGCTCAGCATGATCGAAGGTCTGGTTGGGGAAGACAGAACTTCCGAGCAGCCATCGAGGTAGTGGGCAATGATGCCGCCGGGCGGCGCGAGAGGGATCGTCGCCGGCGACCGAGAGGCTCGGGGAGCGCTGGCACCCCGTAAGTTGTGCCCTTCCGCCAAGGCGGCTCGCCCAAAGTTAGCGGCACTTCCACGCATCAGAATTGTGAATCGATGAAGCCGGATTGATTCATCGAACTCGTTGGACGAGATGGACGTAGGTGGCCAATGTCGTGTCATGCCGACACATGCCGCGACACGTCTCCACCGCATCGATCCCGCATGCAACATGGCGCGGTACTATAGCTTGTCGACAACGCCGAGCCTATTCGGCGACATTTGTGTTGTACGGGAGTGGGGGAGGATCGGACGGCCGGGCCGTATCCGTATCGACCTCTACCAGGAAGCAGAGGAGGCTCACGCGGCTCGGTTGGTGATCGAGCACGCCAAGCGGCGACGCGGCTATCGTGATGTGTCAGGGAATGGTTGACGATTGGGATGTCGGCGCGACTGCAAAACGCCTGCTCCGGTGCAGGCTTCTTGGCTTTCCAGTGATTATTCGAATTGCGGCTTTCGCAGAAGTTCGCCGAGACAGACGCCGTGGCGTGGCCGGGCGGCGTGTTCCGCCTTGTCGGCCGCGAGTTGCGCGGCGACTTCCTCGGGAAGCGGCGTGAAGTCGTACCCTTTGGCAAAGGCTGCTGCGCGCAGGGCGACAATCGTGTCGAAGTCCCGATCGTACGTGCCGAGCCACAGCGCCGGTTCGTCCGTCTCTTCGTGGGGGAACGCCTGTAGGAAATAGGTTTGCAGCGGCGGGTCGTAGCCGATGATGGCTTCGGGGTCCAATCGGCCGTGTCCATTGGCGGTGATGGTGTAGCGGCTCATTGCAGCCTCCTGTTGGCAGAGGAAGCCGGCCCCTGCGGGGCCGGCCACCGATCGCTCACTGCGGGTTATTCCAGAGGATGACCTTCTTGCTCTCATCACCGCCGGGGGCCGGGGCGACGTTGCCGAAGATCACGCCGATCTCGGGCGCCTCAAGCTTGACAGAGAGGTATTCCTCGCCGGACCGCTGCGACTTGCGGTACCAGCCTGCACCGATCTCGAAGCCGGTGCGCTTGTTGAGGATGCGGAAGTCGGGCGCTTCCTCGCTGGCCTTGCTGCCGTTCGGGATGACGGTGATTGGTGCGTTGATCCGGAGCGTTGCGAAGACGCCTTCCATCGAGCCGTCCGACTTGGTGGTGAGGTTGGCGATCGTGGTAGCCATGATAGTTCTCCTTCGGTTGCATCGGGAACCATTCCCGATGGCGTCGAAGGAGAGGGCCGTCCTGCTGCGGTCATCTCGGCGCAAATTCTGGAAAATTCTATTTGCCGAAAACCGCGGGCAGGTCCTTCGCCTGCCCGCAAACAAAAATTGAAATCGAATTTTCCTGAATTTGCGCCGAGTGTACCCCCGTCGGGGGTTGACCGCACAAAGCAGGCGGTCCTCTACAAAGGCGACATGAAAAGGGAATGGCTCGCGTTGCAACCGAAGCCGGGACGATCTTCTGTGGCTGCCTCCGTCGCAAGGCGTGACCGGCCGGCGGCCGCTGGGAGGAGCCCTGACCGCTCCCGTCATCGATCCTCACCATCGTTCGGCACCGCCAACTCCGGCGAGGAAGCACCCTGGTCTCTCCGCAGCCTCGGCAAGCCGACGACGACTGTCATGATCGTCGCTGTCGACGAAGCTGTCGCAGCTATTCGGCGAGAGGCGCTGCGCCTCCGCGTCGGCGGCCATGCAAGCGTGCTTCAGGGCTGTCGTCCTGGCTCCCGGCGGCGAAGAGAGCAAGAGGGTCGCCGTATGCCTGGGGGCCGTCCTGAGCGCGTCATACCGGCTTCGCAGGGGGCCGGGTTACGCTGCAATAGGAGGCTGGCCGAGACCGTAGCCGATTCGGCCAACGTGACTGAAGGTGGTGTCCATCTGCGCTTACGCCGCTACCGCTTTCCGCTCCTCTGCCGTCATCCGGGCGATGACCTCGCGCGCGACGTCGGCGTCGGCGCGTTCGAACATGGCTCGCCATTCAGCCACGCTGCAGGTGGTCGTCACCCTGCTCCGCATCGTGTCGTATACGACGCAGGGCGAAGCGATCAACACTAGGCGCAGCACATTCAGGAAGGTGCCGGGTGATGCGCCATCCCAAATCATCAGGCCATAGTCGGCCCGGCGCGCCATTTCCCTGTCCGTCCCGGCATGGACGGCGAAACCTTGTGCGCCATCAGGTGGCGGGATGCGGTAGGCCGCCCAGTCGCCGAGGTTGTGGCGCGGTTCTTTACCGGCATGGAACACACCGACATGCTCGTAGCCGTAGCCCGCCAGCAGGCCCTGCACCTCTGCATCCGCCCCAGGCGCGTCGCCGATGAGAACGCCGTGCTCGTGTGCGACAATCGCGCTGATCCGCTCGATGACCGGGTCGGGCAGGACGTCAATGTCCCGTGAGCCTCCAATGAATATCATCGCCATCGTGTCTCTCCTTTCTCTCCAAAGCCCGCCACCCCGCGCCAGCCACCCTCGCCCGCTCGAGCCGATGGCGTGGACGGGAATGCTCGCCATTGCGACGCGCCGCGTAGGCCCCCACCGCCCGGCTGCTTCTCCTGAGCCTATTGCTCGTGGGGGTCGCGCAAGGGATTGTGACCCCGCAAAGGGCGAAGAGTGCGTCAGCAGGTTTCGTGGAGCCGCCTCTGGCGGCGGAATAGAGCCTCGATCCGGCGCAGCCGGATGCGCCCGACAGTCCTCACAGCGCGATTGATGAGAATTCATCATGCGGATCACCCATCCCAGTACGCGGAGACGGTCGCAGTTGCCAGCCCATATAAAATTTTGTATTGGTAGGTTTGATGACCAAGTCTGTCGAGTTCCGTGGGAGCGCCCTTGACGATCTGCGCGCCTTTCCCGCGGCGGCGCGGCGCGAGGCTGGTCATCAGCTCGACCAGGTTCAGAACGGCCGCGAGCCGGACGACTGGAAGCCGATGAACACGGTCGGGCAGGGTGTGCGGGAAATCAGGATCCGGGATGCGGGCGGCGCATTCAGGATTATCTACGTGGCCCGGTTTGCCGACGCTGTTTATGTGCTGCATTGCTTCCAGAAGAAGACGCAGAAGACGGCGCGGACGGACCTCACGCTCGCCGCGGGACGTTACAAGGACCTGGTGCAGGAGCTGAACCGATGAGCAACGAGCGCTTCGAGAGTGTGTGGGACGCCATCGCGGATACCCCCGCCGAGGCCGAGAACATGAAGTTGCGGTCGGCGTTGATGATGGCGCTCAAGCAGCACATTGCCACCGAAGGACTGAGCCAGTCCCAGGCCGCCAGGTTGTTCGGCGTCACCCAGCCGCGCATCTCCGATCTCATGCGCGGCAAGATCGACCTGTTCGGCCTCGATACGCTGGTCAACATGGTGGCGACAGCCGGCATGCACGTGGAAATGAACATCGCCAAAGCGGCCTGACCACGAGGCCAAGGCCACCGCGGGAGATATGCGATGCCGGAATGGCCGAAAGACAAGTTGCTCAAGCATGGCCCGGAGCTGCCGATGGCGGAACGCATCCGGCGCTATCGGCACAACATCCGCGTGATCCGGGACTCGGGCTGCGCCGTGCCGACCCCGGCGCTTGCCGACACGCTGGATCCGGCCGAGATCGAGCTGTGGTTCGCCGACAGCGCCTTTCGCAGCCACCGGCTTAAACGAGCGATCGAGGCTGTCGCCCAGCTTCCCGAGGAAGCCACCCTGCCCTCACCCTTCACCGAGACCGATCCGGACTAAGCGATCGCCATGCGGGCAGATCTGCAAGGGCGCCGTAAACGCGGCCCCCTTGCGCCTGTCAGGCGCCGATGGCGGTCAGTCGATCGCCTGGAATATTTCGGAGGCTTCCGGATGTTCGGCCGCGAATGCGTAGAGGCGGGCGTACCCCTCGGCCAGCAGGTCGGACTCATATCGAAACGAAAGATGCGAAAGGGCGAACAGCGTGACGATGACGCCTGCCGCGTCGGCGGATACCTCGCCCTCGTAGCCATTGGTCTCGCAGGTGATCCGATAGCGGTCCTTTGAAGTCGGCACGAGATAGAGCGGCTTGCCCTCGTATTCGTAGAACCGCCAGAAGCCCCCGCCATAATCGAGCGGGCTCAGCCATTCCATGAGGCCGTAGAGGGTGTTCTCGGCGACCATCAGGTGCTCGAGCCCGAACAGGCCGGGGAGAAAGTTCACCCGACGGTCCTCGCTCACCAGGGTGGCGACGCGGGTTGTAGTGTTGTGAGTGGTCATGATCTGGTCCTCCAGAGAGAGCGGGATGGAAGCGGCACGGGGGCTCTCTCTCACCTTCCCGCACCGCCCTCCGGTCTCGGCCACCTCTGGCTCTCTCATAGGCCGCCATCGCGAGACGCCTTTGTATCGGAGAGGTCGCTGGGGTCGCCGTGACCGTCGGACTGGCACACCGGAACCGGCCGCCCGCTGAGCGGGGGCCGGGAAGGTCGGAATCAGGGATGGCGGGGTGGCGCTCATCACGCGCCGCCCTCCTCGGTGAACCGCCAAACCGGTATGCCGAGGCGGCGTGCCTTGTCGGCCAGGTTCTCGGTGATGCCGGAACCGGGGAAGACGATCAGCCCGTAGGGCACGACCGACAGAAGCTGGTCGTTGCGGCGGAACGGAGCCGCCTTGGCGTGCCGGTTCCAATCCGGCTTGAAGGCGATCTGCGTGACCTTGCGGTTCTCGGCCCAGCAGGCGGCGATGCGCTCGGCCCCGCTCGGGCTGCCGCCGTGGAGCAAGACCATGTCGGGATGCTTCTCGCGGGCCTTGTCGAGCGCGTCCCAGATCCGGTCATGCTCGTTGCAATCGAGGCCGCCGGCGAAAGCGATCTTGGTGCCGGCCGGAACCAGCACCTCGGTGTCAGCACGACGGCGTGCTGCGAGGAAGTCGCGGGAGTCGATCACTGCGGCGGTCATCGACTGGTGGGAGACCTTGGAGCCGGTGCGCGGCCGCCATGCCGATCCGGTCTGCGCCTCGTAGAGGTCGGCGGCCTCGTCGCGCATGATTTCGAGCACGTTGCGCCGCTCGATATAGGTTATGCCCTCGGCTGTGAGCCGTTCCAGCTCGACGGACTTCACCTCAGAGCCGTCCTGCTCCTGCTGGCTCGACCGTTGCGCCTCCTCATTGCGGTCGAGGCTGCGGGCGACGCGCTCGGCGGCGCGGTGGAAGACGTTGGTGAAGGACCAGAGAAGGTCGTCGAGGTCCGGTTCGAGCCTGGTGTCGCCGAGCATGCCGGCGAAGGTCTCGACGATCGAGCCGAGGCCGGCCCGGATCACCTCGTCGTCGGGAAGCGGGCGAGCATCGGGCTCGTCCTGATGCGGACGATGACCGTACATCTGCAGTTCGAGGATGAGGCGGTCGGTCGGTGAGGACGTGTGGTAGGGCTCGTAGGCGTCGTCGAAAGGAAGGTCGTAGGTCATGGCGTGTCTCCGTCGGTTGTGGCCGCGCCTGTCGCGGCCTGACAGCGCATCCCGGCCGCGGTCCGGGCGCGGCCGCACCGAAGGCCGGAGCGCGAGCGGAGGACGGCGCCAGCCGTTGCGGCAGTGACGGGGGCGTGGCAGGGGTCGCCACTCGGGCAGGCCGCGGGCGCGGCTTCTCCCGGCGGACCGCCGCCGTGCCAAGGTCTTCCGGTGACGCCGGCCCCACCTGCCGGCCCGAGCCCTTCATCCGGACGGCAGAAAGCGACGGGAATCCTGCGGGGCGAGCTGATCGCCGAGCCAGGCCGCGAGATGGGCAGGGCCGAGACTGCGCAGATCGTCGTTGAAGTCGCCAAGCTGCGGCCGCAGCGCCAGGGCGAGGATCCCGGCCTTGCCTGCTCGCCGGCTGAGACGTTCGATGCCATGCCGGCCGGCGGCGTCCGCATCGGCTGCGATGTAGAGGCGACGGCAACCAAGCGGGAAGCTCAGGCCGGCGAGGTGATTGGCCGAGGTGGCAGCCGCCACCGGCAGCGTCGGCATCACCGTCCTGAGCGAAGCCATCGTCTCGAATCCCTCGCCCGCGGCCATGACCGGCACCTCGGCCCCGGGTTCGAGGCCGAGCCAAATAGCGTTACCGAGCAAGTGGCCGAGCGACCGGCGCGGATCGATGAGTGTCGCCTTGCCGTTGCCGTCCGGAGCGAGCCAGGTGCGCTGGAGGCCGGTGATACGACGGTCGCGGTCGGTGACGGCGGCGATCAGCGCTGGCAGCATCTGCGTCTCGCCAGTCACGAGATCCCGGTAGTAGCAGCCGGGATGGAAGCGCAGGGCGCGCTCGTGCGCGGCGAGCAGGATGCCGCGACCGGCGAGATAGCGTTCGGCAAGCGTGCCGGCGATCGGCTGTGACATGCCGAACAGGCGACGCGCGGCGTCGGGAGAGCCGCGTGCCGCGGTGGGCTGGCGTTGCGCGCCTGAGGTCCGGGGCCGCGGCATGGCGAGGAAGCGACGTGCTTCATCGGCGACGTCACGGTAGTCGACGAGGCCGCAGCTTTCGCGGATGACATCGAGCAGATCGCCATATTCTGCCGAGGCTTCGTCCACCCACTTTCCTGCTGGTCCTTTCGCGTTGGCCGTCAGGCGGACATGCATGGAGCGGCCGCGGGTGTTGCGGACGTCGCCGACGATCCAGTGATTGCCGGAGCGATGACCATTGGAGAGATATTCACGGCACACTGCCTCGGCATGCTCACCGAGGCGGCGTGCCAGCTCGGATGCCGAGCCGGTCATGATCGCCTCCCCTCAAGCCGCTGCGGTACGGTCAGTGACGCCGACCAGCGTATGGCGGTCGAGGAGCAAGGCGAGGATGGCGGGCCCTTGCGTGGCAATCGGGATGAACAGCCGGAGCTTCCAGGAGATGATCTCGGAAATCAGCCCGAGGGCCTTCAGCCGCGGCACCATCGCGTCGGTGAAGCCGATGAGTTCGACGCGGTAGTCGCTCATAACCCGGCTGCGGCGCAGGATCAGGCCATCGGCAAGCTGCAGCCCGATCCGGCCCTCAATCAGGCCGGTCCACGCTTCCTCCGGCGCGAGCGTTGGCACATCATCGAGACCGAGATTGCGGTACATGGTCGCGACCAGCGTTGGCGCGATATGACGGCCGATGATGCGCTCGCCGGCGTCCGTCTGGATGCGGTAAACCCGGCAATCGTCGTCAGGCAACCGCCGCCAGATCGGCAGGAGGAGCCCTGCGACGATGTGGAAGGTACTGGTTGTGAACTCCGGGACGGCCGCCACTTCGGCTTCCCACATCTCGCAGAACAGTTTTCGGTCAGCCGGCTGCCAGTGCGTTTCGGCAAGGGCGTCGAGTCCGAAACGCAGTTCGTCGGTCGGCCGCAGCAGGCGCACGCGATGCTCGACGGTTCCATCGTCCAGCATCAAGCTCGCCGTCGTAAGCTGTATGGCCGCGCGGCTCGAGCGTGAGTTGACGAGCAAAACCGATTGGGACTCCGCTCGCGCAATCGTCAGCGCATCAATGAGACCGAGCGGCCGGATGCGGTCTTTGCGCGCGACGGTCAGCACATGCGACTGCGCGCCCGAGACCGGGTGTGTGTAGACGGTTCGGCGATCGGTGACGACGATGCTCTCGGCTGTGATCGTCTCCAGACCCTTGTCATAGGTCCCGGCGGCGATGGCGCCCTCTATTCTTCCCGCCATCAACTGCTCGAACACCTCGAACAACAGGTTCTGCGTTTCGATGCGCAACGCCAGCAGCCGATTGAGCCAGGTTGTGATCGGCGGCAGTTCGTCGCGCAGCCCGCCCTCGTCGGTGGTCAGCGACTGGCCGGTGACCGTCTCGAAGGTGGTGAGCGAGCAGCCTTCGATCTTACCCTGGTGGAGCAGCCAGTAGAATTGGCGTAGCGCCGCGCGAGCGTAGGGGCTTTCCAGATTGTCCGCGGACCGGAACAGCCCTGCCCCACCGGTCTGGCGCTGGCCGCGTGTGATCGCACCCAACGTGTCGAGCCGCCGCGCGATAGTCGATAAAAACCGCTTGCCCGCCTTCACATTGGCGGCCATGGGCCGGAACAGCGGCGGTTGCTTCTGATTTGTGCGGTGGGTCCGGCCGAGACCCTGGATGGCGTTGTCGGCGCGCCAGCCGGCTTCGAGCAGATAGTGTTTGCGCAGCCTCTGGTTCCTGACACCGAGATCGGCGTGATAGGAGCGCCCTGTGCCGCCGGCGTCCGAAAAGATCAGCACGCTTTTGTCGTCATCCATGAAACTCTGGGTTTCGGCGAGGTTGGCCGAGCCCGGACGATTTTCGACGGCGAGCCGGTCGACACCGTCGCGGCCGGTCTTCCTGACGATGCGGCGCGAGCGGCCCGTCACCTCGGCAACGCTGTCAGTGCCGAAGTGGTGGATGATCTGGTCTAGGGCGCTGCCGACCGGCGGCAGCGACGCAAGCTTCTCGATCATCTCGTCACGCCGGCGTACGGCTTCCCGGCATTGAACAGGGTTGCCATCCTCATCATGCGCGGGTCGCGAATAAACGTTCCCGTCTGCGTCCGAATATTCCTCGAACAGCTGCGTCGGGAAGGAATGCATCAAATATCCGCCGACATACTCGCGCGGCGTCACGTCGACATGGAGATCCGACCATTCCTCGGTCGGGATCTCGGCAAGCCGGCGCTCCATCAGCGCCTCTCCGGTTGAGACGATCTGCACGACCGCCGAATGACCATCGGTACGGTCTTGCTCGATCGCGTCGATCAGCGTCGGCGTCATCATCGAGGTGATGAGATGGTTGAAGAAGCGTTGCTTAGTGCTCTCGAAGGCTGAGCGCGCCGCAGCCTTTGCGTTGCGGTTCAGCGTGGCGGTCCCGCCGGTGATGTTGGCCGCCTCCAGTGCTGCGGTCAGGTTGTTGTGAATGACCTGGAAGGCGTCCGCATAGGCGTTGTAGATACGGATCTGCTCCGGGGTCAGTTCGTGCTCGAGCAGGTCATATTCGACACCGTCATAGGAAAGCGAACGCGCCGTATAGAGGCCGAGCGACTTGAGATCGCGGGCAAGGACCTCCATCGCCGCGACACCGCCGTCCTCGATCGCGGCCACGAACTCGGCACGGTTGGCGAACGGAAAATCCTCGCTGCCCCAGATGCCGAGGCGCTGCGCATAGGCGAGGTTTTCAACCGCGGTTGCACCGGTCGCCGAGACGTAGACGATGCGGGCGTCTGGCAACGCATGCTGCAGGCGCAGGCCGGCTTTGCCCTGCTGCGAGGGTGCCACGTCGCCGCGTTCGCTTTTTCGGCCTGCGGCGTTGGCCATGGCATGCGCCTCATCGAAGATGATGACTCCATCGAAAGACCGTTTGGTCCCCGTCGGGCCGTCGGCCCTCCTCGCCGGGTTTTCTTCGCTCCCCGTCTGGCCTTCGGCCCCCCTCGCCTGGTTTCCTTTTGTCCCTGTCGCCGCTTCGCCGCTCCCCGCCTCTTGGCCGACCCAGTCGAGGATCTGGGCGATCCGCGACTTCTTGCCCTCGCGTTCCTGGGAGCGCAGGGTTGCGTAGGTGGTGAAGAGGATGCCTTCGGCAAGGCGGATCGGCGTGCCCTGCCGATAACGGGACAAGGGTTGGACCAGGAGTTTCTCCTGGCCGAGTGCGGCCCAATCGCGCTGGGCATCTTCCAGCAGCTTGTCTGATTTGGAAATCCAAATCGCGCGGCGGCGGCCCTGCAGCCAGTTGTCGAGTATGATGCCGGCGACCTGTCGTCCCTTGCCGCAGCCGGTGCCGTCACCCAAAAACCATCCTCGGCGGAAGCGAACCGCGCTCGCAGCACCTTCTGGAGCGGCCGAGACTACATCATAGGTCTCGTCAACCGTCCAGGCGCCGGCGAGATGACCGGAATGCGCTTCCCCGGCATAGATCACGCTTTCGAGCTGGGCGTCCGACAGCAAGCCCTCGTCGACGATCGCGTCAGGCATAAGGGGCCGGTAGGAAGGCTTCGGCGGCGCGACCGCGGCCATGGCGGCCGACTGGACCAGCGGAGTCGGATGCGGCTTTGCACGGGGAATGTGGATCGACTGAAGGGCGTAAGGGTCGTAGATCGTGTCGGTGAGACTTCCACTCTCCTCCGGCATCCACTCGCGAAGCTCGTAGGTCAGGGGCAGCGCCGCGGCGCTGCTCGCAAGAGCCGGGTGGCTGAGCGTTGCCCTTGCAACGGGGCGAGCCGGTCGGACAACCTTTGGTGCAAACGATGTTGCGGACGTGGGTGCAGCTACTGCCGTGGGCCGACCGGCCATGTGCGTGGCGGCATTGCGCAGGATCCCGTTCGACAGAGCGTCGGTCGAGTCCGGAAGGCCGTCCGCTGTCCGGGGCGGCGGATCCATGATGCAGGAGAGTAGCGTATCGACGTCGGACGCCCTGCCCGGCGACGCGACGAAACGCGACGGATCGGCGGCCGGTATCTTGTCGATGACTGTCAGCCGGGTTTCGGCGGTCGTGCCATGGCGGGCATAGACATGGCCGTCGATCGCCTCGGTGAAGACGACGGTGCCCAGCTGCTGCAACCGTTCGAAGGCTGCCCGCCATTTGGGGTTTTCGGGAGACAGGCCAGTGCCGGTGATGGCGACAAGACGGCCGCCTGGACGCAGACGCGCGAATGCGGACGAAAGATGCCGCCACGCGGCATCGGCGACATGGCCGTCGACATAGGCGCCGACCGTAAAGGGCGGATTCATCAGCACGACGGACGGCTCGATGGCGGTATCGAGACGATCGTCGATATGGGCTGCATCGTGCCGGGAGACGGGGACTCGCGGAAACATCCGGCCGAGAAGATCGCCGCGCGTCGCGGCAAGCTCGTTGAGCACGAGCGTGGCCCGCGCGATCTCGGCATGGACGGCGAGCAGGCCGGTGCCGGCCGAGGGTTCGAGAACGAGGTCTGACGAGCTGATTGCAGCGGCATGCGCGGCAACGAAGGCAAGTGGCAGTGGTGTGGAGAGTTGCTGCATGGCCTGGCTCTCGACCGTCCGTCGCGTATGGGTGGGAATGAGCTTGGCGATCCGCTTCATCATCGCCAAGGTCGCCTGCGGCGTAGTCGACCGGGACAGGATCGCCGATCCGAAGCGGCGCAGGAACAGCACCTGGGCCGCTTCGAGCGCTTCATAGGCGTCCTTCCAGACCCAGAAGCCCTGTGCGTCCGTGCCGCCGAAGCTGTCCGTCATGGCGGTGCGGAGCGCGGCGGTGGTGACTGGCTTGCCCTGCTCTAGGAAAGGTAGAAGCAGCAACGCCGCCTGAAAGATCACCTGGGCTCTGTCGCTGGCAGCGGGTGCCCGCGTGCCGAGGGGAGCGGCCGTTCGGGCAACGTCGGATGTGGTCGAAACGATGTTCATGGAGATGTCCTTTGCGAGAGGGGAATGGCCCCCGCGCCGGCACTCTCTCCGCGCCGGCCGGGCCGCACTCCTCCCGACTCCCCTCTCCCTCTGGCGTCGGTCCATCAAACGGTTGCGCTCAGCGAAAAGCCATGACTTCAATGTGCACATAGGGATGCGGCGGCGACCTGGAGCTGCGGAGGTGATGCGACGGTTTAGAATTGGCAGTGAGGTCTTCGAGGAAGGGGCGCCTGATCTGCAGGCGGCGCTTGGGAACGCCTATGCCCGCAGGGAGCGTCCACTATGCCTGTGCCGCGAGCCGGGCTTCCCGATGTACGTCGCCCGCATCGGTGACCTGCATCTGATCAAGCGCATGCCGCTCAGCGGCGGCGGGCACGATTCTTCCTGCGATTCTTATGAATCGCCTTACGAATTGTCCGGGCTCGGCGCGTTGATGGGCAGCGCGATCCAGGTCGATCCGCAAAACGGCATGGCAGCGCTGAAGCTGGATTTCAGCCTGTCGAAGACGGGAAGTCGTGCGGCGTCCGTGCCTGCTGGCCAGAACTCCGCCAGCGTGGCCGGAGATCCCAGGAGGATGTCACTGCGTGGCCTCCTTCACTATCTCTGGCACGAGGCTGAATTGACGGTCTGGACATCCAGATGGGCCGGCAAGCGACATTGGTGGAATGTCCGCTGGCACCTCATCGAGGCGGCCGGGCAAATGACAGTGAGAGGCGGAGCGCTTTCGGACATCCTGTTCGTCCCCGAGCCGTTCCGGGCCGAGAACAAGGAAGCGATCGAACAGCGTCGCAACGCGGTTCTTGGTACAGCACTTCCGCCAAAATCCGGACCGCGGAAGTTGCTGCTCCTCGTAGGCGAGGTGAAGGAGATCGTGTCTGCTCGATCGGGTCAGAAACTTGTCGTCAGGCATTTGCCCGGTTTTCGCTTCATCATCGACGACGCAATGCATCGGCTTTTGCAGGCACGCTTCGAGAGAGAATTGTCGCTGTGGGGAGCGGATTCAAGCTCACATCTCATGGCTATCGCGACGTTCGGACTGAATTCGGCCGGCCTCGCCATTGTCGAGGAGATCGCGTTGATGGTCGTGTCCGAGAACTGGATTCCTTACGAGACGGTCCCTGAAAAGCGGCTCATCGACGCGCTTGCCCGTCTTCGCGAGAAGAGCGTAAAAGGATTGCGCTACGACCTGCAACCCGACCAGCCGATCGCCAACGCATTGCTCCAGAACAGGAACGAACGAATCGCGCTCTTTGTCGTCCCGGCCGGAGCTGACGAAGCGTTCGAGGATTCGCTGCAGCACATGATCGCGAACAGGCCGGAGATCGGTGCATGGACCTGGCGGGTCGGTGACGGGGAGATGCCGGCCCTTCCATAGGGCTGTTTAACCGGTTGGTCGCTGGTTCGAATCCGTCCCGGGAGCCACTATCACCATGTGTACGGCCCGGAGACATAGGTAACAGTTTGTACCTAAGACATGGGTGACAACCTCGTGCCGAACGGGTTGTCGATGGTCTAGGGTCCTCTGTTCCAAGTCTATGTATCCCAGATCATAATGCATGCCCGTTAAGTATTTCCTCTCCTCTTACCGCGCGCTCTCCGACGGCCGCAGCGGCATTCGTCACCTCGACGAACGGCTTGCAGAGGCGCGTCTTCCGGCAGTATCCGGCATGATCCAAGATAGGAACTCATTCCTCTCCCGGTCAATTCACTCTTGACAGTTTTTTTCCTTTTTTGTTCACCGTCGACATGAGGCGTTTGGAGTAACCCGGTGGACACCATCGTGGGTGACGAAATCAGCCTTCCAAGGCCAGAGCACGTTACAGCACCAGGCATCCAGCATCATTGGTGCGAGCACCCTGGCTACGGCAAGGATGCCGGCTGGGGTTTCGCGAAGCCAAAGCAGGCACCCCATTGGTTCTGTTTCGAGCATCGCGGCGATGGTGAGACATACCTGTGAGGCAGAGCGATGCCAGCCGAGCAACAGCAAGTCGATCCTCCCGCGATGAACTGGGAGGTTGCGGCCGACGAGGTCACTGCAACCTGCGACGGGGATGCCCGAGAGGCAGTGAAGGCGCTACTCGCCGCCAACGCCTCGTTGGAGCGTGAGGTGGCTATCTGGGCTCCTGCGGTGAGCTATGGGTTCAGCCGGGGGTGGCATAGACGGAAGCGAAGCGGGACCTAACGGCCAACGGAAGGTATCACCATGTCAGACCACATTCTTCCCCAGCAGAAAGCACCCAAGCTGATCGTGGTCACCGCCTTTGATCGAGATGAGACTGGCGACCTCCAGCCCGTCTACGGGCCAGCCGAGCAGCAGACCGAGGACCGGGCGATAAGGACTGCGAGGGGCTTGGCGGGGAAACATGCCGGGGTCATTGCGTGGTCGCGGGATGCTAACCCGTCGCTCGGCGAATACGGGGAGCCGACTACGCTCTTTGTGGGTGGTGACGTGCCGGACCATGGAGTGACGTGGGGCTCCCCTCCCCCTACGGTTCTCCCCAAGGGGGTCGCCGAGTGGGCACAGGGACTAGACGGCCTCCTGTCTAATGCACGGGGACTGGTGAGGAGCTGCCACCATCAAGCAGGGCAGCGAGCCAACTGGTGATCTGGCTCATGGCGAACGGCTTCCTGATCATGATGCTGTTCGGCACCCCATGCGCGGCCCAGTCATCTGCGGCGTTGCCGCTCACGTAAATCACGGGCATAGTCGGGATGGCGGTTCTCACATGACGGGCGACATCCCAGCCGGTCGGCCCAAGCCCCAGCCTGACGTCCGTAACCAGGGCCTTGAGGGCACCTTTGTGGCGATCGAACTTCGCTATTCCCTCTGCTCCGCTGGACGCGGCAACGACGTCGAAGCCCTCTTCTCCCAGGGCATCTTCAACGTCTAGCGATAGGAGAGGCTCGTCTTCAACAAGCAGAACGACCATTGGTTCAGTCATGCAACTAGCCCTTGTGTTGAGGAGAGCCCCTCCCCCGAACGGCGGAAGCCGATTTTGGTTGCATACCTGCTACTTACGAGGAGGCACCTTGACATGGCTAACCCCGAAGCGAATGCCAGGTCGGTCGGTCCTAATGTAGACCGGAGGGTTGAACCAACGGAGTGCCATCGGCTATTCGCGAAGATCGAAGGCAACGAGTAGGCCCAAGGCGGTCGCAACGGTCACGATAGCCTCGGTTAGCTCTTCATCAGTTTCCAGCAAATGTGGTGCAGCCTCCCGAGCTTGGTCCATCGCCGCTTTGACCGAAACAATGTCGCCACGATCCGCCCTTTTGAGGAGTTCGACAACTACCTGTTCTGCCGTAAGAACTGGAGCGACGATACGGATGCTCATGGGACCCACCCTCAAAGGACGCCAACGATATCCGATCATTATCCTCTGCTTGAACGAAAGCAATTCGATGTTGGAGACCGTGTCGAACTGGCTGAAGGAATGGTTGATGGATTGTCGTAGGAGAGCCTAAGTATCGCCCCGGTGCTCCCTGTCGCGGCAGTTGAGAAGATCGACCAAGTCGTCGGCTTCGTCGATAGGCATGTCGATCAAGGGGACGCCCACTTCGACCACCGGCAGCCCGGTGAATACGTCGACGATGTCCCACGTGCCTTCAGGTGTCTTCTCTATGCCGTATCGCTGGGGCATGGGGCGGGTATTTAGGGCGGGTCGGAATGTTTGGTAGAAATCTCTGAGCGGGGGATCGGATAACCGGCTCGCGCGAAGACCCCCCGGACCCCCTCGACCCACCACACACCACCCTCAGGAACGCTGAGACAGCCAGCTTCACCAACCGTTGGAGCACCAGAGCCGTTTGGTGGTGCGGCTGAGCACTGACCTCGCGAGACCGAAAGTGGGGAGGCTGGCTAAGTGCCCTTAGCAGCGTCCTCTATCAGTTCGGCTACCAAGTTGCGGAACCGCTCGTCAGACCTATCCCCTATGTTTCCGACATCTTTCGCCACGATCCCGGGCGCAGACACTGACACCTCCCCACTCACATGAACGCTCACCGTGAATGTCCTTCTGACCTTCTTCTCCAATCCTCCTTTTCTGTAGATTTGGAACCGAATAGACGGCGTTGACGCGCTGACTTGGCGGCGTTGCGCGGTGTTTATGTCGACGGTCACCTCGCCCGCCACCTCAGCCTTGGCCGCTTCCAACGACGCAACCACGACGTCGTTTAGCCAGATCCTGGCTTGCGCGCCGAAGTCCGCCATAGGGGCATCTTGCTCCGCCTTCTCCTCCTGTTCACGGCGAGCTTGCTTTCCGCGATCAAGGGCCTCTTTGAACTTAGGCATCCTGGTTGCCTCCGATTTTGTCGGCGCATGAGGCCGGCGGTCAGAACAGCTGTAGCCCTCCCAATCGGTAGAACGCGCGCAATCGATGTACGTTGCAAAAGCGGAACCCGTGCGTTGCCGGTGTTCTTCAACCCGCCTAGGTCGTTTGTCGGGTCGGCCGAGCATCGCAACGTCGCGAGACCGAACGCGGGCTGGCGCTGTCCTGCCCGTGCGTCTGACCGAGACGACGATGATGCCGCCCTGCCCGAAATCGCCCTCATGCAGGGTGATGGTGGCCGGCGAGGTATAGGTCGTGCGGGTTCGCGGCGGTTCCTTCCTGACAGTCGACCGACGCCGTTCCGGCGTTTCCAGGTCGCGAGCTTTTTTGTGAAGCGCGAGGGCGGTTTCGCCGCGCGTCCGAGTAGCGGATCGCTCCCCAAAGGGGCGGATTCGTAGACGATATGTGCGGACATGCGAATTTCTCCATCTTGGAAAACAGAATGGGCCCGGCGCAGGTGCCGGGCCCAGTACGGAGTCGGAGGCCAACTATTCGGCGGCCTGGAGGTGGTCCGTCACGTCGCCGTCGATGGTCACCGGCTTATCGGAGGACGCACCGGCATCCTCGGCGAGAAAGGCCGGCAGCTCGGTGGCATCGCCTTCGAGCGCCGCCTCCTCCGGCATGTCGCCGGCGATGGCGTCGCCAGCATCGGCAGCCACTTCGTCGACGTCGAGGCGAAGCGGCTCCGGCAGCCAGTTCGATCCTTCGAGAAGTCGGGCGGCTTCACGCGCCATGATGTCCTTCTTCACGTGATCGATCAGCTGCGCGGAGTCTGCGCCACGGGCTTCACGGACAGCCTGTAGAATCCGCGCCTTGGTGAGGCGACCGAGGAACTCGACCGTGGGCGTCCAGCCGGCGTCAACCATATCGAACTTGAGTGAGTTGGCCAGCACGTCTGCATGCTCGAGCGCCCGCGGCCGCCTGTTCCATGGATCGACCACCGCGTTGAGGGTCAACGAGACGCAGTGCGCGAACAGCGCCTTGCGGCTTGCCTCGTCGAGGCCGACAAGGAAATCCCACAGGCCTTCCGCCTCATCGGGAAGCTCGCGGTCCCAAGCTTCGTGCCGTTCGGCGATCTCTTTGGCCCAGCTTGTCTCCGCAAGCCCGTCGACCTGGCTAAAGCTGCCGCTCTTCAGGCTGATCTCCAGGCAGGTATCCGGGGCGAAGCGATAGAAGACCTGCAGCACGAACGCATGGAGTGCGGCCATAAACGCGATGTCTACGTCACCGGCGAGCGCGTTGCGCAGCGCCAGAGTCCGCTGCGCGGTCAGATCGAAGACGAGCCGATCGGGCAGCGGCTTGATGCCGTCCTCCTCGCTGTCATCGCCGGAACTGTCATTCACCGGCTTGCCGTTGATGACAACACCATCGCTATCGTCGTCACCATTGGATCGGGTTTGGCCCTTGGCATCCCCTTCCTCGCCCTCACCGACGTCATCCGTCTCGGAGCGAGGCTCGTCTTCGGACCGCACGAAACCGGCCTCGACCTGGAGCTCGCCGTTGGCGGCAAGCGTCACGAACGCACCGGCAATTGCCTTCTGAGCGGGGTCGTAGCTTTGTGGACGGTCGTCGATCGCATCGAGCTCGGCGCCCAACTGATCGAGCTTCGCCTCGATTGCTTCATCGGCGTTCTCGGCCGCGGCATAGTCAGCATCGAGCTTGTCGTATTCGGCCTTCAGCGCGTCGTAGCGTTCGATCTCCTCAGCGCTGAGCTCCTGGGCCTCGGCGTAGATGCGCCGCATGCCGGAGGTGTGGCCATAGGGAACGCTGATCGCCGCCTCGACCCATTTCCAGCCTTCGGCGCGGATGGCTTCGGCATCAACCTTCAGCCTGTCGAAGACCAGCTGCTCGAGAAGTGCTGCATCCTGGAACCAGCCGCCGGAATCCTGCTCGAACAAGTCGCGAAGGATGACGCCGCCAGCCGCCTCATAGGCCTTGGCACCAACATAGACGGCTCGGCGATCATCGGCCCGGACCGTGGTCTCCGTCAGGAGGCGCCTGATGTAGTAGGGCTCCTGCGAGTGCGAGCCGGAGATCCGTTCCCAGACTTGCTCCTGGCGCGCGTGGTCCTCCGAGATCGAGAACGCCATGATCTGTTCGAGCCGGATTTCGTCCTTCTCGTAGAGCTCGAGCAGTTTCGGCGACACCGTTGCCAGCCGCAGGCGCTGCCGCACCGTCGCGGGCGACACGAAGAAGCGGGCGCCGATCTCGTCGGGATCGAGGCCCTGATCGCTGAGCGTCTTGAAGGCCCGGAACTGGTCGAGCGGATGCAGGTCGGCGCGGCGGAGGTTCTCGGCAAGCGAGTCTTCTTCGGCCGAGGTCTCCTGCCTGCGGTTGACGACACAGGGGATCGGCTCGTTCTTCGCCAGGCGCTTCTGCTTGATGAGGATGCCAAGTGCGAGATAACGCCGGCCGCCGGCGGGCACCTCGAACATGCCGGTCTCCTCGCCCTCGCCGTCGAGCACAGGACGAACGTTCAGGCTCTGGATCAGCTTTCGCCGTCCGATGTCTTCGGCGAGCTGCTCAATCGACAAGCCGTCCTTGATGCGCCGGACATTCTTCTGCGACAGCACCAAGCTGTCATAAGAAATGTTCTCCGCGGCGTTCATCGCGATCTTCTGAATGGCGTTCTTTGCCATGGTCAGGTTCTCCCTGACGGGCGGCCCGGGGCCTCTCCCCGAACCTCCAAGCCCGTCAGGAACCCTCCCCTCCCCCCTCTGCCTCCAGGCCTCACGCCACCGCTGCCGCAACGATTGACGGGTCGGGATAAGGAGCTCTGCTCTGGTTCGGCTCGCGGATTTCAAGGCGACCGAGCCGCCGAGGGACTCCAGGATGTTGGCGTTATCCGTCGGCATATGGATCAGTGCCTGCCGGTCGACGGTGATGCTCTTAGTTTGTCACGACAGGGCGGGCGAAAGTCAGTGGTCCGGCTATGACCCGTTTCTGAAAAAGAAAACGCGCCGTCCTCGTGCGTTTGAGGACGGCGCTGGCTTGACGGAGATCACAGGCATAGGGCCCGGCTACCGAAGGTCCTTTCAAGCCGGCATTGGAAGGATCAGGCGGCGAAGTCGAGAAGCTTCTTGGCCTTGCCTTCCATGTCCAGGCGAACATCCTGATGCGCCTTGTCGCGCGCGACCCGCGTGATGCCCTGTACGAAATCGAAGATCGATTCCGGCGGCCGGCCTTCCTCCAGCAGCACAGTATCGATGATCTTCGTGGTCTCGGACTTTGAGAAGCCGCGCTTGCGCAGGAAGCCCTGGCGATCTTCGTCATCCCGGGCGACGATCCGTTGCCGCGCTGCCTCGATGCCGTTGACGAACGGCATGGCCGAGGAATCGGCGAACTGGATCAGCGCCGGCTCGGCTTCCAGGGCGAACCGCGAGGCGGCATACTTTGAATGGCGGATGGTGATTTCCTCGAAATCTTCAACGCCCCAAAGATTGCGGTTCTGACACACCGCGCGCAGATAGAAGCTGGCGATCCCGAGGGTGCGGGCTCCGACTTCGGAATTCCAGCAGTAGAAGCCGCGGAAATAGAGATCCGGCTCCCCATTCGGCAGCCGCCCAGCTTCGATCGGGTTCAAATCGTCGACGAGGAACAAAAAGACATCGCGGTCAGACGCGTAGAGTGTCGTGGTGTTGCTGGAGATGTCGACGTTAGGATTGTAGGTCCCGGTCGACCAGTCGAGCACACCTGGCACCTTCCAGCGGGTGTCGCCGGTACCGTTGCCGGCGATCTTCTGCACGGCCTCGATCAATTCTGAGTCAAAAATTCTGCCATAGTCCGGGCCTGTTACCGCCCGCAGCTCGAGGCGTCCGTTCTCGATTTCCAGCGTCTTCACCTGCTCGGCGCGATGGCTAAGGAGACCGTGCTGGAGATTGATCGCCGCGAGGGGGGCCGGAAGCTGACGCAGATAGGTGGCCGGCGCGCCAACCAGACTGGCGAGTTGGCCAAAACTCCAGTGCGTGGGGGCAACTGGAGCAGGCGCATCGGGCAGCATTAGCCTCAGGCGCTCCGGATCGTCGCGGCTGGCCTCGACCCGAATTAGCTCACTTTCGACGATGCGCGTCTTGCTGCGTTCAGATCGCCGCTTCACCGAATTGTGGAGATCGGTGAGAGACAGGTATCGCTCGTCCGCCGGGCGGTTGAACCACTCCGACGACACCCGGCCGATACGCTGGCCGCGACTGACATCGACCTTATAGCCGCCCCGTGGATTCACTGCGGGGGCGAGAGCTTGCAACTGGGTCATGGAACTTTCTCCGCGACGGGCGCCGGAAGCCTCTCCTCCAGCCCTCGACCCGTCGCGACGGCCTTTCCACCCTCTCCCTACGGCAAACGCGCAAACGCAGCGGCGGCGCCTCCGCTAGAATGCAGTCAGAGAACTTCCAGTCGATGCCGGTCTTTGTGTAGGCTCGAGCGCCGTCCCAGTCGAGAATCACTTGGGTCCGGTAGCCATCATATTTGATTCTTGCAGCCAGTCGTCGCTAACCGGCGGCGTCTCGACTAGGCGCGGCACTGCGGCGGGATGAACTTGAGCCGAACCTGATGGTTGCGTCAGCGATCGCGCCCCCGTCCAGTTAATGAGCAGGAGCAACGCGCTTTGCAAGCTGCGCGAGTGTCGAGCGCGAGCAGTTGGTGGCCCTCGTGATGGTATTCCAGCTCTGTCCCTTGCGCAGCATGTCCATGATGGCCTCATTGCGCTGGGCGTCCTCGGGGCGACCCTTCATCTTCCCGTCTGCTTTCGCCTTGGCGATCCTCTGAGCCTGCCTGCGGCGTCGGTCGTCATAGTCCTTGCGGGCGATGGCGGCGAGCATGTCGAGCAGCATCCCGTTGATGGCGTCGAACATCCGACCGGTGAAGGTGTCCTCGGTCTTCAGCATCATGTGCGAGGTCGGCAAATCCAGCGCCACGACCTTGACCTCTCGGTCCTTGATCTCGCGCTTGAGCTGGTCTCAGTCCTTGTCCGACAGGCGGCTCAGGCGGTCGACCTGTTCAGTCAACAGACGGTTCTCCGGGAACTTCCCGTAGGGCAATTAGTTTCACTCTTCGGGAGCGGGCAATCAGGAGAATGGTCATGAGAATTCTGTCGAGTGCTGTTGCTTCTTTGGTCCTAATGGGCAGCCTTGGTGCGGCTTTCGCTGATGATGTCGTTGTACTCAAGCCAGAGGAACAAACTATCGTTCGTGAATACGTTAATAAACAACCGCTGGCGTCCGTGAATCTGCTCGGCCTCGAGTTGAAGCTTGGTTCGTCGGTTCCGGATAAAGTTGAATTGAGGGAAGTTCCAAACATCAAATACAGGGTCGCAGTTATCAATGACCAGACTGTTTTGGTTGACCCCGAGACGCATCAGATTGTCGAGGTCCTGCACTAGGCGGTCAGACGGGTGCTGGCTCAAAAGGCGATACAGATTGGACCGCTCCGCGTAGCGTTCTGGAGCGGTCCATTTTCCTTCCCCATCTCAAAAGCGATGCGTCGCTCCAAGGACCGCGGAAACAAAGTCCCCGCGAGGCCCTCCCAAAGCTTAAGAGAACATCTCAAAGTCGCCGCCTACGCAGTGGAAGCAGTGCTCCATGGTTTATTGGGGGAATTCTTGCTACGAACCCACTGCCTAGCAACGGCCTAGTGCGCTATCATTCGCCTTATGGCGATACTTCGACAACGCCCAAAGCCGAAGAAAGACTCTGACAGCCACCAGTATGGGGAGGATGAGAGGCCCTACGATGCCTACGATTCTTCAATGTTAGGTCGAGCTCGGCACCAAATCTTTTCGGAGCGCTTACGCGTTATCGCGATTTTGCTTTTCATGGGAGCAGTCGCAGTCGCGATTCTCGTCATGATCCAGTGGACGCGCTGAGATGCGCGTTCCCGCGCTTCGAAGCCGGTCACCCTTCAGCGTCGGGATTTGCGACACGCCTCCTCGATGCAGGACATGCAGATATGTCCATGACCTTGGGGTCGATCAAGGTGTTGCTAATATACAGCACCGACCGCATCTCTAACAGCATCGCGCGGAACCGCTTCCTTTGGCCACCCGTTAGCGTCAAAATGACAGCGATCAAAGCGAGGCGGTGGAGATGGACAAGCGGCAAGATACAAAAACCATCGAGTTATGCTGTCTTCTAGCCGTGCCGGTATCACTGCTGCTCACTGTGGTGTTGGCCGGGATGGTCCTCGCCTGAAACGACCGGCGTTCTGTTGGCACTCGATCACGAGTCTCATCGAGCGTCCTTGCCCCGCGGCTGCCTCATAGCTCGTCCTCGTCGTCGGCGAGGTATTCCTTGACGCTTCCGAAGTCGCGAAACAACCCGCCCGTCGGGGTGCTTTTTCTCGTGCCAGGTGATCGACCAATAACCGGTCTCCTCAAGCGCCTCCATGGCGCTGACCGTGCTCGCGGACGCAACACGGCGAAGACCCCTGGCCGGCTGAGCACTGTTGGCGCTAAATTGGCACGGTCGGGGTCATGCTACCTTGGAAAACAGAGCGACGTCACATCTGGCCAAGCCGTAGCGCCACCGGTGATCGGTCGCGGCAACCCGGCTCTGGTAGAACAGTGAAAGCTGACTGCCTTCGATCATTACCGTTGAATGACCGTTCTCGCCCGGCTGGCCTGGTTCGAGCACCGGGCCTATCGACACGTAGGGTCCAGCAACCTCGTCGGCGATGGCGAAAAACACGCGCTGACGGTTCCCACGAAGGCCATTTGGGAGAAAGCAAGTGGCGTTCAAAAGCACGCGGCCATCCGGTAACTCGACCAGTTGTGCACCCTCTATGCCCCATTCATAGTCGGGATCCTCTCGCGTATTGTGATGAGGAAGATCAGCGTGATCGAGGATCTTGCCGATCCGCTTCCATGGACCGAACCACGAGTCGGACTGGCTGCGTGCGAGATAGATGTCGGGCTGTGGCACCCTGTTGAATTTTGGCATGCCGGAATAAACGAGATAGCGCTTGCCAGCAATGACGGCGGGGTGCGGATCGTAGATGCCATCCTCCTGCGTGTCGGGGATGGCAAGAATGGCTGGGCTGAGAACCACCCAATGGAAGCCGTCGTTGGAAACCGCATGCTCGCAACGGCCACCGGATTTCATGAACTCGGTCTGGATGAACATGTGGAAGACGCCACTTTCGTGGATGACGCCCGGAGCCGCGACCCCCGTCCCGTTGATAGGCAGCTCGATCACTTCGTGCTCGGACCAAGGCCCATAAAGGTCGGGCGCCGTCGCGTGCAGGATTCTCCACGTCTCGGTCGTTACCGTCCCGCTTGAACCGAAGACATGCCACAGCCTGCCATCGAAGACGGGGCATGGGTCCTTTAGGTCATCCACGCTTTGCGGATGAAACAGCGGAAACACGTTGGTATCGAACTCGATCTTCATCTCAGCCCCCGGGATCTGCCCTTGCCCTTGGACGCGCCCAGTGATGCAGGCGAATCAATTTGATGTCCTGAGCATTTTATAGCCGGCGAGTTCAACACAAATACGGCAAAGGCGCTTCTCCACCACCAAACCCTGGTCGGGAGGCTTTCGATGACCAGCCGCGGGCGGCTGCAGCCGGGGTTTGCATTCGTCCAATGCAAAGCGGTGACTGAGGCTCTCTGTTTCACCTTGGAACAAGTCACCTGTCCGAAAGTTAGGACCTGGAATGGAAGTGTAGTTTCGCCTCATCCACGACTAACAAATGTTAGTCGCAAACATAAACCACAGCCTATAAAAAGGAATATCTCAATGGAAGCAGCCTTGGGCGGGGTAACCGCCAGTAAACACGCTGGCAGGCAAAATCTTCTGGTTTGCTTTTCCCATTTAAGGTGGAATTTCGTTCATCAACGCCCGCAGCATATCCTCACTCTCGCATCCATGCAGCAGAGAGTGGTGTACTTTGAAGAACCCCTTTTCGAAGAACTGCCGCAGCCGCTAATGCGGACGAGCGAGGCCTCGCCAAACATTCTGATTGTGACACCAGTGCTCCCGGTCGGCACGTCGGCCGCGAAAGCAGATGCCGTGCAGCGGAGATTTGTGCAGCAGACAATCGCTTCTATGCCGCACAGCCGGCTGATCGCTTGGTATTACACGCCGATGGCTCTTCGCTTTACGGAGTATCTAGAGGCGGACATATGCGTTTATGATTGCATGGACGAACTCTCTGCGTTCAAGAATGCGCCGCCCGAACTGCAGCAGATGGAAAAGGCGCTTCTGCGCCGCGCCGATCTGGTTTTCACCGGCGGCCTGAGCTTGTTCGAGACCAAGCGCCACCTACACCATGCGATCTATCCCTTCCCTAGCAGCATCGATGTGAACCACTTTCACAAGGCCAGGAAGCTGGGCAAAGACCCAGCCGATCAGGCCGACATTCCCCACCCGAGGGTAGGATATTTCGGCGTAATCGACGAGCGGCTGGATGTCGATCTCGTGGCTCAAGCGGCGGAGACTATGCCGGACGTGCATTTCGTCATGCTCGGCCCGGTGGTCAAGATCGACCCCGCAGACCTGCCGCAGGCGCAAAATCTGCACTGGTTGGGCGGGAAAGCCTACCACGACCTGCCCGACTACCTGCGCCATTGGGATGCAGGCTGGATGCCGTTCGCGCTCAACGAAGCGACCCGGTTCATCAGCCCGACCAAGACGCCGGAATTCCTGGCGGCTGGCCTGCCGGTGATCTCGACGGCGATCGTTGACGTGGTGCGCAGCTACGGCGCGGCCGGACTGGTGGAAATCGCCGACGGCGACGACATGGAAATCAAGCTGCGGTCCGTTCTTTTGCGCCCGCGCCAGGTGCTTCTGCAGCAAGTCGATGCCTACCTTGCAGACATGTCCTGGGAGCGAACATGGAATGCCATGGCAGCTCACATTGAGCGCGTTTATCAACGTAAAAAGGTCGTCCCGCTTCGCAGGAGCGCTTAGCCATGTTCGATTGGCTGGTCGTGGGGGCAGGTTTTGCCGGCAGCGTGCTTGCCGAAAGAATAGCCTCGCAGCGTCACGAGAGCGTTCTGCTGGTCGATCGCCGCGGCCATGTCGGCGGCAACGCCTACGATTGTTATAACGAAGCCGGCATCCTCATCCATCGCTACGGTCCGCATATCTTCCACACCAACAGCCAGGCGATCGTGGATTACCTTTCGCAGTTCACCCAGTGGCGGTCATACGAGCACAGGGTGTTGGCGGCGGTGGACGGAAAACTCGTTCCTATCCCGATTAATCTTGACACGATCAACCGCCTTTATGGGCTCGACCTGACCTCGGCACAGCTGGAGGATTTCTTCGCGTCCCGACGCGAGACTGTGGAGGACGTCCGCACGGCCGAGGACGTGGTCGTCAGCACCGTGGGACGCGAACTCTACGAGAAATTCTTCCGTGGCTATACGAGGAAGCAATGGGGGGTCGATCCCAGTCAACTGAGCAAATCGGTGACGGCACGAGTGCCGACCAGGACCAATCATGACGACCGCTATTTCAGCGACAGCTTCCAGAAAATGCCGGCTGGCGGATACACAAGGATGTTCGAACGCATGCTCGATCATCCGAACATCAAGATCATGCTGCAGACCGATTTCCGCGAAATCCGTGAGAAGATCCCGTTCAGGCGCATGATCTATACCGGCCCAATCGATGAATATTTCGGGTGGCAGCTCGGGCATCTTCCCTATCGCTCGCTGCGTTTCGAGCACGTGACGCTGGACTGCGAGCAGTTTCAGCCAGTCGCGGTCGTCAATTATCCGCAGACGCAAGATTACACTCGCATCACGGAATACAAGCATCTCACCGGCCAGCAGAACTCGCGGACCAGCCTGACCTACGAATACCCCACGGATGTCGGGGATCCGTACTATCCGGTGCCGCGGGCCGAAAACGAAGCGCTCTACAAGCGCTATGAAGCGCTCTCCGCAACCTGTCCGGACGTGTGGTTTGTCGGCCGCCTGGCAACATACCGCTACTACAATATGGATCAGGTGGTCGGACAGGCTCTGGCTACTTTCGCCCGCATCCAAAGGAGCGTCCCGGAATGGGCAAGCGCGGGAAAGACGTCGTTGGCGGGCCTGGCGGTAAGTACTCCGTCACCCCGGAGTTAAATTTGGGCGGGGCAATCAGAAGGAGAATTGCGATGGATACAAACTTCAACTCGGAGAGCCGTTCGATCTTCATTGTTGGCTTGCGCAACGCGCATGCCATGGAGAACCAGGCGCTGTCGATCATGAAACCACAGGTAGAGCGTATTGAGAATTATCCAGAGGTGGCCGATCGCTTGCGCCGGCACATTCGGGAGACCGAAGGCCAAATCACGCGGCTCGAGGCGGTTCTGGAGGGGCTCGATGAAGAGCACTCCACTCTCAAGGACACAGCCCTGTCGATGGTTGGTAGCATGGCTGCCATGGGCCACTCGATGGCCGGCGACGAGATCATCAAGAACAGCCTGGCGAATTTCGCCTTCGAGAACTACGAGATTGCCGCCTACAATTCGCTGCTGGTGCTCGCCGAGGCTGGCGGATTTCAGGATGCTGAAATGGCCCTCAAGCAAAATCTGAGCGAAGAGGAAGCCATGGCCGATTGGCTGAAGGAAAACCTAAGCGACGTCACCTTGCGGTATGCCAAGTTGCGCGAGGAGGGGGAAACCGCAAAAAGCTGATCCAAGGGCGCGGGGGGCGTCCATCGCTGGCGCCCTGCCCATGGTTTTGTCGACCACGCTTTCAGCGGTTCGGCACCAACAGGTCTTGCTGACGAATCAGTTCATCCGCGATTGGCTGGCGGAGGCGTCGCAGGCCATCCGCCTGGATGACCGAAAACAGCCCCACTTCGGCATGGCGGGAATTATCCCATCCGGGATAGGCGGTTATCGGATACAGGCAAATACCCTCAATCGGTGCTTCGAGGCTCATTGCCGCACGCACCTCGTCGCAGACATAATGGAGCCAAGCCGGCCCGCCGGATCCCTCCGAGCCGGTCTCAGCGATGAACATGGGCTTGCCGTATCGATGAGCGACCTCGATCAACATTTCCGACAGAGCCCGGTACTCGTGGTGCCCCATCGGAATGGTCGGCCCATTTATGTACCATTGATTGTGCGGGTAGAAATTCAGGCCAACGGCGTCGACAACGTCTTCGCTCCCGCCCAACTCAGGTTCGACGCGGCCCAGCAACAGGTCGTAAGCCTCGAACTGTCCCAGTCGGGCGTTTTCGGCCCGGCGCCGTTCGGCGCGGGTCCGGTCGCGGGGAGCGATATGGATGAGCGGCTCGGCCCAGACAAACCTGCATGCTGGGTCGACCTGCCGCATGGCACGAACACCCGCGATGGCAGCCTTGACGAGATGCCGCTTGAACCATCCGCGTTTGTTCGGCCCCACGCGCGGGAAATAGCCGACCTCAACAGCCCAGGCGAAGAAGGAGATCTCGTTGATTGGACACAACAGAGGCGATGTTCCGGTAATCGAGCGGTGCACCCTCACGGCCTCGGCCGCAAACGAGGCATATGCATCGATGAAATGCTGCGACCCCTGATCGACGTGGTCTGGGGATCCGTAGTGGAAGATGTCCCAGATGACCTGGACACCTGCCGTTTTGGCTGCCTCGACCATAGGCGCCCAACTTGACCAGTCATAGGTTCCGGGAGCGGTTTCGATCAGGTGCCAGCGCAACCCGTCGCGGATGGTGCGAAGGCCGAGTTCGGCACAGCCGCGGTAGTCGCCCAGGGCATGCAAATTATGCGAGGTCGCACGAATAAGGTCGAGGCGAACGCCGTCCTTGCGCCGATGCGAGGAGCATTCAAAGCCCGCCATGAAAAAACTGGCAAAGCGCCAAGCACCGGAAACCGAAGCATCCACCTCCTGGCCCTTCGTGCGTGCCGCCTCGTTCATTCGAAGTCTCCTTTGGTCAGTCGGCTTCGCACTCGGCCGGATTGTTCGGAGCGAGAACTGCCTTGGAGAAACCGCATCCGATCGGGCAAGCAGCATCCCCCTGCTCAGTTCGGCATACCCCTCATTCTTACATGACCGAGTAGTGCCGAACCGATTGGTCGTGTCTTTGTTCCGGTGGTCCACCGTCCGGTAGCTGGGTGGCGAAGGCAAATCAGGAACAAGGCGGCCCGAGCCAAGTTCGGGGATGTACCACCGGCATCGGTCAGCTCGGCCGGATGCTCAGCAAACAACAGAGGCACGGGATCATATGACCGTTCAAATTCGACTTTCCGATATCGACCGCGCCAGGCGCGAGGATCGTGGCGACGGCGCTTGGAATATCGCACCAGATCTGGGCTATTTGCGATTGGCAATCGTCAATGTCGTGTTCTTCGGCGCACCGGGCAGCGGAGATCGCAAATGGGTGCTGATCGATACAGGGTTGCCGACGTCCCGGAGCAGCATCCTTGCGGTCGCGGAAAAGCGCTTTGGGACTGACACGCGGCCGGCCGCGATCATCTTGACTCACGGCCATTTCGACCATGTGGGAACGGTTCTGGACCTTGCGAATACGTGGGACGTGCCTGTCTTCGCACACCCGCTCGAGCGCCCTTATCTGGACGGAACCACGTTTTATCCGCCACCGGACCCCTGGGTAGGGGGTGGACTGATGGCATTGCTTTCGCCGCTCTTTCCACGCGGGCCGATCGATCTTGGGGACCGCTTGGTGTCCTTGCCTGCCGACGGATCGATCCCCGGGATGCCCGGATGGCAATGGCTGCACACGCCAGGACACGCCCCGGGGCATATCTCGCTCTGGCGGGAGGAAGACCGCTCGCTGATCGTGGGAGACGCTTTCATCACCACGGGTCAGGAGTCGGTCTATGAGGTCGCCGTTCAGGATCTCGAGATGCACGGTCCGCCACGCTATTTCACGCCCGACTGGGATGCGGCGGAAAGATCGGTGAAGCGCTTGGCCGCACTGAAGCCGCAGATGGTCATCAGCGGACACGGGGCGGCGGCTGCGGGCGTGGGCATGCGCCAAGCTCTCGACAGCCTGGCTGATCGGTTCAGGCAGTTGGCCGTGCCGCCGAAAATGAAATTCGTGCGCGAGCCAGCGTCCCGGATAGCTAGGGCAACCGATCCGCCATCGTTCTGAAAATAGGTCAGATTGGGCCGACTCTATCTCTCGACCGGTAGAGTTTCCCGTCGGGTCGGCGCGCCCCTGCATCGTTCACCGACAAACTCCGACAAGCGGAACAAACCCGGGAGGCGCCGGTTAGGAGGTTCGATCGACGCAGGGCGGGAGCCAAGCGCCGGAAGGACGCGTCCTCTCCGCCGGCGAGCCGACCGGCAGTTATTCGAGCACGGACGCGTCGGCATTCGCCAAGACTCGCTCATGCCAAACCGCGGAGGAGACCAAATGGCAAATCTGGGAAGACTGGCGATCGCGATGCTTGGCGTTTTGGCATACCGAAGTCGCGACAAACTCTGTGAATTGATTCCGGAAGCGGGGTATCTTAACCCAAACGATCCGCAACGCAGAATTCTGGCTCAGATCACCAATGGCGTGTCGAGGGCTGACCTTGGTCAGATCCTCGACCGATTCAGGGAGCTGGGCGCAGGATCTAAAGTCGACTCGTGGGTTGGCAACGGCCCAAACCAACCAATCGAGCCAAGGCTCGTCGAAGCGGCGATGGACGAAGGTACACTGATGTCCATGTCGGTGGAGACGGGTCTTTCGCGCGAGGAGCTAATCAGAAGGATTACGCGGGACCTACCCGAGACAGTCAACGAAATGACGCCGAATGGTGAATGGCTGCCTGAATCAACACAAGGCCTGGGATAAGTCGACCTTGCTCGACAATGTGTCCTAGGTCCCGGCTTCCCGCCAACTTGCTTTGCTTGGTGGACTTCAGGTGCTTGTGATGCTGGCGCGGCAGGCGAAACTCCTTCCACTGAAATTTCGGCGGGCTTCGAGCAAATTTCGATGGCCCCGCGGGGCCACATTCTCGCAGCTCAGCCCACCATCAACATTTTTTCGAACCGGTGAAACAATCGACGTGAATGCCAGTTCTTGGGTCTGGGACAAGTCGCGCAGCAGCGTCAGGGCGGTCCGGAAGGAGAACCCCAGTCATGGCTTACATTTCAAGGAAGCGACTGTGCATTAGCTTCGTCGCAGGATCTTTGATGCTCTCGGCTGGCGGCTTTGCTCCGGTTTCAGCACAGGAAATCCCGAACGACTTCAGCGCGATCGTGCGTCAGAAGCTGCCGGCCGTGGTCGCGATCACGACGAGACAGATCATCCAGGACCAAACGATGCTCGACGATTATCTCAACCCCTTCGACAGCCGCGGGCCTGCCCAGCCGCAGGTACGAGAAGCTCTTGGCTCCGGTTTCGTGGTCAGTACGGAGGGCTACATCGTCACCAACAATCATGTCGTGGCCGACTCCACCGAAATCCGCGTCGTATTCTCCGATAAGGAGACTTCGCCCGCACGAATTGTGGGCCGCGACCCAGCAACCGACATAGCGGTGCTGAAGGTCGATCCACGCCCCAACATGACGGCCACCGCGTGGGGTGACTCTGACGCAATGCAGCCGGGGGCCTGGACGATCGCGATTGGCAGTCCCTTCGGGCTCGGGGGAACCGTGACCGTCGGCGTTCTTTCCGCCCGTTCGCGCGACATCAAAGCTGGCCCGTACGACGATTTCCTCCAGACAGATGCCTCGATCAATAGAGGCAATTCCGGCGGCCCCCTGTTTAACGCGCGCGGCGAAGTGATCGGGGTCAATACGGCCATCGTCTCTCCGTCGGGCGGCAGCATCGGCATTGGTTTCGCCGTGCCGTCCCGAACTGCTCAGAGCGTCGTTGATCAGTTGATCAGCACAGGCCGGATCGAGCGCGGCTTCATCGGAGTGCGTCTCCAAGAGGTCACTCCGTCAATCGCCGAGGCGCTTGCGATCTCGGGCAGCAAGGGAGCGCTGGTCGCCTCGGTCGAGCCCGGCAGTCCGGCCGAGAAGGCTGGTCTGCAGTCAGGGGATGTGATCACCCGGTTCAACGGTAAGGACGTTCAAAATGTTCACGACTTGACCCTTGCAGCGGCAAGCCAAAAACCGGGATCCAATGCGACGCTGACAAGAAACCGCGGTGGCAATCAGCAGGAAGTGGCCCTGACCATTGGCCAACGTAAGGATGAGGAGGTGCAGACCGGTGCCGTTCCCAGTCCGGAAGCGGGGGACCAACGCCTCGGAATGTCGCTGAGCCCCATTCCGGACGAAGCGCGTCAACAACTCGGTCTCCAGCCGGGTACCACCGGAGTCTTTGTCCAGGAAGTGGCGCCAAATAGCCCCGCCGCCGAGAACGGCCTTCGGCCTGGCGACGTCATCGTCTCGGCCAACAACCACAACGTGACACGGCCGTCGGATATCCAGCAAGAGTGGACGAAATCCCGCCAGCAGAAAAAGCCCATCTTGTTCCGCATCGAAAGGCAGGGACAATCGCTTTTCGTTGCAGTGGCCGTTTCCTGACGCGGCGCTCCGTCAGGCCAGGCGCGGTGGCCAAGAAACGGCCTCGCAGGCCGCCCTCAAGGCTGCCGGGCAAGGTCGCGGTTCGCCTCCATTATGGAGGCCGAATGCGCCGTGGCGTTCGGCGATTTTGTGGCGGCTCACTTCAACGACGGCGGACCCCAGATATCCCAAATCGACATTGAGGAAGAGAGCGATACGGCTCTGCAGCAAAACTACACATGACAGGGGACGGCCTCGAGGGGACGGTGCCGGCGAAGAGCCCACAAGTGCGTTTGCTACAATAACGCGTTCTCGCTACCCGCGGCCCTTCACTCACGCCAAGCCCTTCGGGCGCGTCCTTGCCCCTCCAACGCCATGAACAGATGCCGTTTCGGGATTGCTCTAGCCCAATTCCCGCTAAGCGCCCTTCGCATCGGCATAGGCGGACCAGCCGTCTGGCGTTTCCGCGATATAGCGCGTGAACTCCGCTTCGAGCGCGGCCACCGCGGCGTCCTTCGAATCTTCGGTACCGGGTTGGCCGCCATGCTTGCGCCAGCGGTTGTCATGGGTGCCGATCGACCATAACCATTTCCCTGCACTTGGCGAATGCTGGCCCAGGGTACGGCCGAGGCTGTCGGAGCCCAGGAAGCTTGCCGAGAAGTCGCGGCGCGATCTGGCCGGCAATGAAGGTGCGGCCCCAATCGAGCCAGACCTTGGCGCACCGAGCAACCTCAACGATGGTCCCGAAGGTCCCGATCACGTCGTCGGAGTCGTGTACCTGGTAGGCCCGTCCATCTCGCGGACCTTCAATCGATCCGCCGGCATCGTCCTTTTCCCGAACGTCTTGCACCAAGGCGTGGCGCAGCTTCGATTCACCCCGAAGATACCGCACGCGGGCCGTCATGCCAGGACGGAGCCATTCAAAATCGTCGGCGACCGCATTCGGAATGCCGGGCGGTTGCCCCGACCTCGCCTGTTCGACGCGCCGCCATAACCGTTCCTTGATGGAGCGGTTTGCCGAAACTGCTGCTTTGCCGACATATTTTCCGTCCTTCGCGAGCAGGCCTTCGGTCATCTTCCCTGCCTCGCTCTTGATGCCAACAGCTCGAAATCTGCTACGTCCCAGCATTTCACCTTGATCCAGGAATCGCTCTTGCCGCTGTGGTAGAGCGCGTTGCGGCGTTTTGAGACCATGCCCTCCAGCCCCCTCTTGTCGACCGCCCTGTAGAAGTCGGCGCCGCCGCCCTCGACATGGGCGCTGTACTGAATGACGCCGTCGGCGGGCTTGATCCCAAAGGATCGCCTTCCGCTCGATCCTAGGCAGTGCGCGCAAATCCTGGCCGTCCTTCCACAGGATGTGAAAGGCGACGAAGGCGAGCAGCTCGGCGTTCCAGGCCAGGCGGGAATGGATGGCGTGAAAATTCGGCTTGCCGTCCGGTTCGGGTGCGATCATCTCGCCGTCGAGGATGAGGTCGCGCGCCGGGCAGCCGTTCGACGGCCGCGATGACAGGCCAATAGCGGTTCGACCAGTCGCTGCCGGTCCTGGTGTAGGCCCGGGCGCCATCCCAGTCGAGGATCAGCTGGTTGCGAAACCCGTCATACTTGATCTCGTGGATCCAGTGGTCGCTCACCGGTGGCGTCTCTACCAGCAGCGGCGATTGCGGCTCGATGAACTTCAGCCGGCCGTGGCTGGGGTCTCTAGCATCAAACGCTCCAGACTCGGACTCAAGGCCCAAGTCACGGTTCAGTTCCGGAACATTTTAGCTAATTTGGATGTTCGAAACGTAATGACGAAGGTCGGCAGGAGGTCCGTCAAGTGCGAAACCTGACGGCAGAGCAGTCGCGAGCAGCAAGAGCGCTATTGCATTGGTCGCGAGTGCGGCTTGGCGCCAAGTGCAATGTTTGCGAAGCGATGATCAGCGAATTTGAGAACGGGGTAAGGAAACCGCATCCCCGCACTGTCGCCGCCATGCTCCTGGCTTTCGAAGGAGCGGGAATTGTCTTTCCCGCCGAAGGGGACCCATTACTGCCGCGCTCTGAGGGGCAGACTAGTCGTCGGTCCGGCAATAGAACGTGGCGCCGCCGGCAGACAAATCGCGCGGCGGAATGAAGAAAACTCCACATGTTGAGGGAAAAGTGAGGGTGAACCTTGGCATTTCCTAAAGGAAGGGACCGCCACGGTAGCGCTCATGCCGTCCGACAAACGTAAGCGAAGGTTCGCTTTTCGCCATTGGCCTCCGTGACACGCACCCAGTTTTCCTCCTGACGCCATAATGTGAAAGGCTGGCCCATGTGTGCCCCTGCCGCCTTGAAGGGAGGCTGTGCCATGAGCATGCTCGAAGACACCACCGATCCGCTGGCCCTGATCTGAACCTGATATTGCGGCATGTCGCCCCCGGCGGATTGCTGTACCGTGAGTCAATCAGCTTTAGCTAAAACAGTTTCCGGAACTTTTGCCATGGCGGGATGTTGCTGGCCGCATGACGAAGCCTTCAGACCTTGGACCGCCCATTAAGGGCAACCCGCACGAGCCCTCCGAGGAGGGCGACCATTTCTATAAGTGCAACATCTGCGGACAGCCGGTCGACATGCGCGATCTGCGTCAGGTGATGTGGCACGAGAAGCCGAGGCATGAGCGGCTGAAGCCCGAAGTCGTCAAAGGCTCCTGAACTGCGACTTGGGCAGTGTACGCCTACTCAGTCAAACCGGCATCAATGCACTATAGCATCGAGGATCGTGCGGTAGAGGCTGTCGACATCCTCATCGATCTCTACCCGCTTGATGCCGATCGCCTTGGCATCGGCGATCAGCTTGTGTGTGAGTTCATCAATCGAGATGACGTCCGCCGTAGCGTTCTCAGGGACGTTGTTCGCGATCCATTGGTTTAGGAATTTTGCTTTGTGCGAGTGCCTTAAAGGGCGCGCATAATTAGCCGGCGAGACGAGCCCCCCTCGCTAATCTCGCTGTTAGGCTCGGCGTCCTTCAGGCAACTCTTTTTCCAGGGGCGCCGAGCCGACGAGACTCTGTTTTCCCTTGCCGGCAACTAGGCGGTTAGCCAGGTCAACCGGAGCGGCAGACGATAGCCAGCCACAGGCTCGGCACCATCCTTTGGTATCAAACCGACATTGAAACCCCTAGAGACCAAGCTTACAAAAGGAATACCTAAAATCCTAGCTATTGGGAGGTAGCTATGATCGAAAGCGGTACAGACATCGCGCGGGCGGTGGTTGACGCCAGTTTCCTGTCTCAGCACCACTCTAGGGCCTACATTTCCTCGCTTCGCGGTGACATAGCCCAAACCCGCCGTGCAATCGCCGCGTCGCACGAGCTTCTAAAGCGATTTCGCCAGCGCAAGATAGACGAGGCGACCAGAGACGTTGAACAGCACCGCGTGTCCGCGTTTGATGCCGAAATTCTCCGCAACGTCTTTAAGGCTTTGGTCTTGGAAACGAAGACACCGGAGTGTCAATGGCGCGCGCTCGCTCAGAGCCTCGTTTTCGAGTTTACCGGGTGCGAGCGCGTTGACGCTGCCTTGGTGGATTGGATCATCAGGAAGTAAGGCGCTGACCACCAGCGTCAACCCATCACACGCATGGTTCGCTTCCCGTGGGCCCGCCTCACTGGCGGGGGAAGCGGGCCCGGCCAGGTCTCGGACCTGACCAGCAGCACGGGGGGCTGCCACCTTTCGAACCTGCCGACGAATACCAAGTTCCCACCTAGTGCACAAAAAGCCCGCCAGCCGGAGCCAGGCGGGCAACTGGCAGCGTGGAGGGCCGTCCGGAGTAGGCGACCGGCTCCCGAGCCTTTGTCTCTGACGTATGTTCGCCGGCGGCCACTGAGGCCCGCGCCCCGCCCCGCACAGGAGGGCGCGGGCCAGCCAGCAGCGCGAAAAGACCCGGACGCGCTGCCTTCGCCCGAACTTGCGACTAGTCGAGCTGTTCCCGACCGAACACTAAAAAGCCCGCCGGCCGGAGCCAGCGGGCAAGGATCCAGGAAAGGCCGCTGGAAATGTGAGGTCTGCGGTCGGAAGCCCCCCTGCCAGTCTACGCCTCCTGCGCTTTTGGCCTCAACATTTCATCTAAATAGTGTGCGCGAAGCGGCAGACGCGGTCTCCAAAAAGGCGTTGCTGGCGCGATGGGGAGACCTCCATTGGGCGCGGGTGGGAAGTGGTCAATACACCCGTTTGGTCTACTGTCGAGGTCATCGCAACCACTCTACAATTTTGCGTGTTGTTTCGGTACGTAAATTAACGGAGTCACCGATGAGACCCCAACTGTTTTCAAAGCCCGTTCCAGTATTTGTCGGGATGGGCTTCCCGCGCGATATCGTGTCAGTCGTGGAGGCCTACGAAATGCTGAATGAGTGGCCGGGCAGCCGCAGCCCGACATTCACAGCCGCGCTCTGTGTCTGCCAATCTGCTTTGGTCGGTGACAA
>NZ_JAPYKS010000033.1:0-44539 GCF_037179605.1 Mesorhizobium salmacidum (SeqCode) | reverse complement strand
CCGGTATCACCGGTTGCACCTGTGGCTCCCGTAGAGCCGGTCGAGCCGGTTGCTCCAGTCGATCCGGTCGAGCCTGTCGCTCCGGTATCACCGGTTGCACCTGTGGCTCCGGTAGAGCCGGTCGCGCCAGTTGCTCCGGTCGAGCCGGTCGCGCCAGCCGGACCCGTTGCGCCTACAGTACTGGTGCTGAAAATGCCAATATCAAATTGATTGCCCCCGTTCCCATTGGCCGGGCCCAAGATCGGCCCATCCGCAAAATTATACGTATTTCCAGCTCCAGGTGTAAGCGTTCCGTACAAATTAAAACCGCTATCATATATTTTATAAGTATGAGTCGGATCTGGAATTGTTATAGTTACTGCAAATTCGCTGACAACTCCATTTCCAGACTGCGGAAGCGGAAAACTACCTACCAACAGATCAGGATTGGCCGTAATGTCTACTAAATAGTACGTATTTATACTGGCACTTCCATTCTGGGTGGTTAAGTTGCCGGTGAGAGTCAGATCAACCGAAAGCACTCCTGTATAAATTAGTGCGCCAGCTGAAGTCAGCGGCGGCAGCGGTCCGGGTGCGTTGACGCGCGCGGACAGCTCCCATGCGCCGCCTAGTGCGGCTCCGCCAACCAGCGATCTCGACGCGCAGACGTTCGCGGCGACGGCCTCTTCTAGCGCCGCCACGAAGGTCTCGCCCCCATTGCCCGATGCCGTCTCGCAGCTCCACAGCCGCAGTTCGCCATCAGCGGCAAGCGCCCGGCCGATTGCGGCAAGATCCTCAGCCTCTTCCTTCAATGTGGCGGTCGACCACTCTCCTGCAGTGAAGCTAACCTGGCCAGGCGCGCCATGCGCAATCACGTGCACTGCATCGAGCCCTGCATGCCCTGCGAGCGCGGCAGCGATCTGCTGCGCCGCCGGCCGGCGGCCGTCGAGCACAATCGCTTGAACCTCGGGGCGCAGGTTGCCGAGAACCGTCTGGAGGTCGGAGACTGAAGGATCGACAAAAAGAATTTCAGAGGCACGGGCCATGACTGGCTCCTGTTGGCTTCGAATTCAATTCACGGGGACACAGCCCACCGGCCTGGCCGGCGAGCGCTGGGAACAAGGGGCTTGAGACGCGTCACCTTCCGGACGACCCGACGGCGTCGTCGGGACGTTCTACGGCTGGGGTCTCGACGCGAAGGAAGCTGGCGGCCTGGAAATTCCCGCCATCATCAAACGTTCCAATGGCAAGTGAGCCGGCGGTGCTTGGGACCTTGACGGTGAGAGCGACGGCGAGGCTTCGCTTGACGGCTTTGGGCAAAATGACCTGACCGACAATCGCGCTCTTGGCCGTGTCCAGAATGAAATAAGGTGCATTTTCGGTCGTGTCGCCGATCGGCAAAACGCCCCGAACAGTGACTTCCATGACCGCAAATCCTGCTGTGTAGCTCATCATGTCCTCCTCGTCCGCTGCGGCCATGCCGCAGCTTCCTCTTGTTTCGTATCCTTAGATTTCAACTGCTGATTTCAATCGCTGCCGAGCGCCCGCGACCGGCGCGCATCGGCGTATCGACAAAGTCTGGACCCACGTTGGCTGCAGCTCCGCAAGCCAACCGGCGACGCGCAGGGTGACGAGACCGGCGCGCACGACTTGACGGCTTCTTCGCGCCGCTCGATCTAACATCTTCAATGAGGTGGGTGTGAAGTTCGCAGGCACGCTGCGATCCACAGGGCGCAGAGGAAGACCCGTCAATCTCGGGACAATCCTGGCTAGCGGCCAGGTGCGGGTAATTGAAGGACTGATCGAAGCCGAACCCGCGTCGCGGGCGCATCGTTTCGTACTTGGTATCACGCCAACCACAGCCAACTCCCGTAACGCACGTGTCGATTTCTCGACAACGACTTGCGAGGGAACCGACTACTCGCGAAGGAATATCAGGTTAGGAAAACGCTGGCCTTGAGTTCAAGGCGATACGACGTCTTCTCCAGCACGCCAACAAACGCCCCATGCGCCCTAACGCACGAAGTGACTTGGCCCTGCGCGCCCTCACGCACAAAGTAACTTGCTCCAGATACTCTCCTGGCATTGCAGACTGCGCAGCCGACAGGCCCTCTGCCCGGTCCGCGGCTACCTTCCCATGCACAAGACATTAGTAAAATCTAAAATTAGCAACTTGTAAATAACCAAGTTAACAATTTATTAATTGTTGAGGACAAGCAACTACTTTTCGGTCGAGATCGAAATGGCGCGCATGGCCCAAACGCCTTGAAAAACCGAGGCTTAAAGACGTCCCCTTGGCTCGCGTCGAACCCTCGATGTCCCGGAGGAATTTGTGCGTCAGCGATTGAGCCGACGGGGACGTTTGTTCGCAACCCCTCGGTCCAAGGTGAACACGAGCCACTTGCTGTGACGGAAATCGCTGGCTAACAATGGATAGGGTTGAGATGCTGAACAGGAAGGGGCAATCGATCTCTGCAACAAACGCCATGCAAATGGCCGAGGCCGCGCGGAATGTCTCTTGCGAACTGTTCCCCTTCAACAAATTTCGAGCAGCGTGTAACGAACGCCGCTCCGCCGAGGGATTAGCATGAGCACCATCGGCCTATGCATGATCGTCAAGAACGAGGCACAGGTCATTCTGCAATGCCTGGCCAGCGCGCTTCCTCTCGTTGACTATGTGCTAGTCGTCGACACAGGTTCCACGGACGGCACGCAGGATCTCATCCGTACCTTCCTGACCACCCACAATGTCAACGGCGCAGTCATCGACGAGCCCTGGCGGGACTTCGCATACAACCGAACCTTCGCCCTTGACCGGCTGCGTGAAGTCGAGACGGTCGACTACGCCATGATCATCGACGCGGATGATTTTGTGATCCAGGACCCCGGCTTCGATCCGATCGAGTTCAAGTCTCGGATGGAACACGATCTATACGACATCGAGGTGTCCCATGGTGGCATTTCGTTTTATCGCCCGCAGATCTGCCGCAACCGGCTGCCGTTCTCTTTCAAGGGCGTGCTGCACGAATATCTCGAGGCCCCTCCTGGCAATCTCACACGCGAGATCGCCAAGGGGTTTCGCGTGGCGACGGGGCGTGGCGGAGCACGCAGCCAAAACCCGCGAAAGTACCAAGACGACGCGGCTGTTCTTGAAAATGCGCTTGCGACGGAGACCGACCCCTTCCTTGTTTCGCGATACACTTTCTATTTGGCGCAGAGCTACAGGGATTGCGGTGAACGTGAAAAATCGCTGGCGAACTATTTGAAGCGTGCCGAGCTGGGTTTTTGGGACGAGGAGATCTATGTCAGCCTGCTCGAGGCGGGCAATCTCATGGCGGCGCTGGCACGGCCATTCGACGAGGTCGTTGCCGTCTTTGAGCGTGCGACGCAGGTCGTTCCCAGCCGCGCGGAGGCTCTTCACGCCGCGAGCCTCTATTGCCGCAACCAGGGTCGGAATGCGGAAGGAATGGAATTTGCGCGTCGAGGGCTCGACGTCGCTCAACCCGCCGGGCTTTTCGTACAGCCCTGGGTCTACGATTACGGAGTGCTCGACGAGTTTGCTGTCAATGCCTACTGGACAGGCGCTTACCGGGAATCGCTCGACGCCTGTCTGAAGTTGCTCGCCAGCGACAAGTTGCCAACAAACATGCTGAAGCGCGTGGTGGCCAACGCGCGCTTTGCCGCCGACAAGCTTCAGGTCGGCGAGCCAGCGGCTTTGGGGAGGTTCGGGGCCGAGAGCTTGGTTGAACAGCACAAGCTCATCCCGCAGCGTTCGTTGCGATCGCGCGTGAAGGGCACGCCGCGCGTGCTGGTAGCAATCCTGGCAAAGCAGAAAGAGCCGGCACTGCCGCTTTACCTTGAGTGCATCGAGGCGCTCGACTACCCGAAGGAGTCGATCGTCCTCTACATCAGGACGAACAACAACACCGACAGGACCGAGCACATATTGCGCGAATGGGTAGAGCGTGTGCGCCACCTCTATGCGGCGGTTGAGTTCGATGCCTCTGACGTGTCCGATCGTGTGGAGCAGTTTGGCGAGCACGAATGGAACGAGACGCGCTTCAGGGTGCTCGGCCGAATCCGCAACATAAGCTTGCGGAAAACTCTCCAGCACGGCTGCGATTTCTATTTCGTTGTCGACGTCGACAATTTCGTGCGGCCGGCCACGCTGCGGGAACTTGTCGCGCTCGACTTGCCAATCGTCGCTCCCCTGCTTCGCTCCATCTCGCCCGGCCAATACTATTCGAACTATCACGCCGAGATCGATGCGAACGGCTATTACATGCAGTGCGATCAATATGGCTGGGTGCTTAACCGCCATGTGCGCGGCATTATCGAGATGCCGCTCGTGCACTGCACCTATCTCGTCCGCGCCGATGTGCTGATCGAACTGACATATGAGGACGCCACATCTCGGTACGAGTACGTCATCTTTGCCGACAGCGCCAGGAAGGCCGGCGTCGTCCAGTATATGGATAACCGACAAGTCTATGGCTACATCACCTTTGGCGATGGCCAATACCATGTGAGTGACGGGATCGAGCGGGCTCGAGCGCTGTTGCATGGTGCGGGCGACACCCCCGTATTCACTGCCGCCCCGCTCTCTGTCTCCGCGACGATGCCAGCCCGGCCTGTCGAGCCAACGGGTTCGCCGAAAATTCACCTGATAAATCTCGACCGCAGCGTCGAGCGCTGGAGCAGGTATCAAAGCAACAACTGGCATCTGATGCACAATACGGTTCGCGTATCGGCCGTTGACGGCACTTCTCTCGACAGGGGGGCGCTCATCAAAGAAGGGCTGATTACCAGTGATTGTCCGTATCCCCCGGGCACGCTGGGATGCGCTCTATCGCATATCAACTTGTGGAAGCTGTCAGCTTCAGAAAATAAGACAATAACCATTTTTGAAGACGATGTTCGATCATCGTTTCGATTCATGGAGGAATCCGCCGATATTTTATCTCAAGCACCAGCGGATTGGGATATGATACAGTGGGGCTGGATATTTGATCCATCTTTCATTTGGTTGGATTTTGGTTTCTCGAAGGCCAAGCTGGATTTCTACGATCGCCGATATACCAATAGAACTGCCTTGTTTCAGTCCGAGAAATTCGCCAGATCCCTCATCAAGGTTGAGCATTCATTTGGGCTTCAGGCCTACACAATCACACCAAGAGGTGCGCGGATACTTCTGGAAAAATGCCTGCCGCTACGAAGAAAGCTAATCCCATTTCCTGGAACTGCCGTCGTCCTTGACGACACGGGTATCGACTGCGCGATGTGTGCCGCATATGGCTCGATGCAAGCTTTCCTTTGCATGCCACCACTGGTCATTCTGGACGACGAGCAACCTTCAGATCGAGTGGCGACGGATCAGGGGGTTGGTTAGGCGGATCGGATGGTTGCAGATTCAGGGCGGCGCTTGAAGCATCAAAAGGACTTAGCCTTCGATGGGCGCCAAGAAGAAATTGTTGTCCAAGGGAAACGTCTCTTTGACCGCATAGCGAAAGGCATCACACCAAGAGACAAGTTCCTGGTGACGCTCCGGCCATACTTCGATAAGTATGCCTGGACGCCATAGCTCGACCGTTTCTTGAATTCCCTTGAGTACGTCGAATTCTGCGCCTTCCACATCAATCTTGATGAAGCCTACAGGTTTCTGCCGCAGAAAAACGTCACCAGGGATACATTTGATGGCCCCACGATCGGCCTTAAGCATCTGCGCTTGACCCATGTTATTGGAGATCGGGTAAAATACGTCCGCCAGATTAGATTCTGAACTGAGCGCCAAGCCAAGATAGGCAGGATTTACGTTTGCGCACCCGTTCAGCGCCAGATTTATTTTGAGGATTTCGATGGCTTTCGGATTGGGTTCGAAGACTATCACTTCCGAGGGGCTGCAGAATTTTGACATAAATATAGAATGGTTGCCTATGTTTGCGCCAATATCGACAAATACTTTTCCGGGCGGAGAAAGACGTTTTATTAAATCAAGCTCAGGTCTCTCGTAAAAATCACCTCGAATCAAGAACGATTGGATGTAGTCATCACCGTTCGATATGAAAAAGCTGACTATTTTTCCATCAATCCGATGGCTTATTATAGTGCCACTTGATTCCGACGCATCTTCCCGTAAATGAAAACGCTCCCAGATTTCACACACTGATCTTGACAAAGTAATGCGACCATCGGGTTCGGCGCATAGGAACATTCCATTTTGCTCGAGTCCAAATTCTCGGTCCGTGACGTTGACGGTCTTGAACCTATTTCCGGACAGAGAGTTGAGCACGTCGAAACCACCCAATTTATTTGAGCCGATGACCGCTGAATAATCGGCAAGATATGATATCTCTTTCTCAACTCCGGAATCGACAAATCTGAGATAAGCTTGCGATCCCAATTGCGCCAAAACGATATTGTTTGGACTGCGCTCAAGAGCTCCGTGCCGGACTTCGCCGGATGACGTGTCGACGAACACGCTCGTTCCGTGCGATGTAAAGACTTGGCTAGCTCGGTTGGCATTCGCGGCCATAACAAGGCCCCCCTCGATTCAGCGTGAGTGTAAGCGCATTTGTTATTTTTTGCCAAAGACGACGAGACAGCGGTGAACGGGCCGGAGGCAAAGACCCATCTACGGACTGCGCATAACAATACGGGCTGGCTTGGCGATGCGTCGATGCTAGCGATGAGCTCTGCATACGGTTCTCTGAGGGCGAGCATCGACCAGTGAAGAGGAGACGCTTTACGGTGCTGGCAGCCTCCTCATTGCTTACCAGCTTGGGGCCCACGATGCTGCGAAGCACCACCGAAGGAGCCTACGCGGCCATGTCTCCCCCGCCTTCCCCGACCGGCCCATCGCCAACCCTCCTCACCGCGCCCATCGAGCTTGCCGGCGACTGGGGCCGCATGCTGCCTGGTGCGGCCCAGCAGGTCGTCGAGCGGATGCGGCATGCATGCCTTGACAGCGTGCGCCTGCTGTCCGACCGCCAGCCGACGCGGCTGCGTATCGACGAGCACACTTCAGGTACGCCGGCCATCTGGCTGCATCCGGACGGCAGCAGCATGGCGTGGATCATTGTCGACATCGGTGAGCGCGACTGGTCGAAGCTTGCCTACCAGTTCGGGCACGAGCTCGGCCACGTCATGGCCAACAGCTGGCAGGCCGACGCCAAGCCGGCGACGCCCTGCCAGTGGCTCGAGGAAGCGACAGTCGAGGCATTCTCTCTGCGCGGGCTCGGGCGCCTGGCGAAAAGCTGGAAGGACGCCCCGCCCTTCGCCGGCGACAACGCCTTCGGCGATGCCATCGCCCGGTATCGCCAGGACATTATCGACCGCTATGCGGCCCTCGCTGAAAGCCAGGGGCTCACGCGCGACGCCACTGCGTGGTTCGCCGACCATCGCGGCGAAATCGAAATGCCCGCCCTCAATCCATTCGCCCAGGCGATGTCCTTGACCATCCTCGCCGAATACGACCGCGCACCGGACTGCGTCGAGGCGCTGGGCGCACTCAACCGCTGGCCCGGCCGAACCAGTATTCCGATCGCCGAATATCTCCGGCAATGGGAAAACAGCTGCAAGCAATTGCACGCCTCGCCGCAACTGCCGCGCCGCTTGCAGGACTTGTTGCGTACGCAACAATTCAAGTGAAAGTGAGCGCGCCGAGCTCCATCGGTCCGGCCTCGGACCGTGTGTGTCCTGTAACGCTAAAAGGACTGTTTCGCAGTCTTTCCCTACTCGATTGTTCTAAAGCATGATAACGCATTGCTCCATAGAGGAAATCTTTCCGCTGGCGACGAAGACCCGTATCCCGGACCCGTCCAAATTCTTGCTCTTGAATTCAGAGGAGAATTTCGGCGATCCTTGATCTGATCGGTTCAAAAACGGTCGGTCTATTTCCTCGGAGTTCTCCGCATTACGGCAAGCGTCGCCGGCGAGCTGCCGGGCGTCAGTCGCGCGATATGGACAGCCCCGCGAGAAGCGGAGCGTATGCGGCGAGCCTGCGGGATACGAACTCCGTGAAGAGCTGCACGCGCTTCGTCTTGCGTGTCTCCCCCTGCGTGAGCAGCCAGAGCGTTCCGTACATGTGCAGGTCGGTGCCCGGCACCCTCACCAGCAGGGGGTCGGCATCTCCGACGAAGCATGGCAGTGTCGTGATCCCGAGCCCTTGCTGTACAGCAACGACCTGCGCCTCGGCGTCCGTGGTCCTGAATGGAACCCCCGTGGTGCGAACCTCACCCTCGCTGGCCCAATCCGGAATTCCATGAATGCTTATGACGATCCACCGGATGGGATCAGGCGCGCCCGCACGCCAAGCGGCCAGTCGATCGCGGGACATGTAGACGTGGCCGAACAGCTCCGGCCCTTTCAGTCCGTGAAGATTGAGCGGCAGGGTCTTGCGGTCGTAGACGACGCGGATCGCCACGTCGGCCTCTCGGTTGGTCAGATTTGCCAGCTCGCCGGACGATGAGATTTCCATCTCGATGTCCGGATGCAGACGCGCGAACTCGGCGAAATCCGGCATGAGCAGGTGTGTCGCGAGGGTCGGAGCCAACGTCACCCGCAGAAGCCCGCGCACGCTCTGGTCGCGTCCGAAGATGCGGGTCTCCAGCTGGTGCGACGACGCTTCCATCTGGTTCGCGAGCTCGAGGACCTCCTCGCCCGCAGTCGTCAGGCGATAGCCCGAAGGCAGCTTTTCGAACATCTGAGCCCCGAGGCGTTCCTCGAGCTGAGCGATGCGTCGCAGCACGGTCGAGTGATACACCCCGAGGCCCTCGGCGGCAGCCCGCACCGAGCCACCGCGTGCCACGGCAAGAAAGTGGCGAATGTCATCCCAGTCGATCATGGTGCAATCCCGCACCGCGCGGTGCGCCTTCCAAAGCCCGTATCTACTGCATCGTACAGCAGTACGGCGGTGATCATAACTCATGTCAACGAGCGCTGCCCAGTTCCGAACGGCGGAAACCGATCGTCGCGGCTGGCGTCAGTCTCCAGCCGGATCGATTTTGCACCACCGATGTGCGCGATTCCGCACTCAACAACTGACGCCAGCGGACCCATTTCGAGGTCCTCGGAGGCAGATGCTATCCCGACACCACGAAAGGAGAAGTCATGGGAAAGCTTGAAGGTAAGGTTGCAGTCATCACGGGTGGATCGAGCGGCATGGCGCTGGCGAGCGCAAGCGGTTCGTCGAAAAAGGCGCCTACGTTTTCATCACGGGCCGGAGGCAGGAGGCGCTGGACGAGGCCATTGTGCTGATTGGCCGGAACGTGACCGGCGTGCGCGGCGATGCGGCCAATCTCGACGACCTCGACCGCCTGTTCGATACAGTCAAGCGGGAAAAGGGCAAGATCGACGTCCTGTATGCGAGCGCCGGCACGGGCGAAGCCGTCCCACTGGGCGAGATTACCGAGCAGCATTTCGATGCGACCTTCGGCCTGAATACGCGCGGCACGCTGTTCACGGTTCAGAAGGCGTTGCCGCTGTTCAACGATGGCGGATCGATCTTCATGACCGGATCAGTTGCTTCGCTGAAAGGTTTTCCCGGATACAGCGTGTATGCGGCGAGCAAGGCGGCGTTGCACGCATTCGCACGCGGGTGGCTCAACGAACTGAAGGGCAGGAATATCCGGGTGAACGTGCTGCACCCGGGGCCGATCGCCACACCGATGCAGGACCAAGTTCTCACCGAGGAGGCGAAGCAGATGTTCGAATCCCTGATCCCGCGGGGAAAGATGGGGCGTCCTGAGGAAATTGCGGCGGCCGCGCTGTTTCTTGCTTCAGACGATTCGAGCTTCGTGAATGGGCTGGAATTGTCTGTCGACGGAGGCTTCTCGGCCATCTGAAATCGCGCCGGATCGCGGGAAGCGGCTGATCGGCGGGAACCAGCGTGTCCATGGTCGAACGACTTCCGCGCTGAACGGTCGGTCCGGCCGCGCCGGAGTCGTTCACGACGGGACGTCTACGCAAAGGTCGCCATACAGCAGAACGGATAACCCGGCGCCGTTGAGGGCCGGGGAACCAATATCAACATGGATCGGAGAAGTATCATGAGCTATGCGATTGTAGGATTCGGTAAGATAGGCCAGGCCCTCGCCCACGCCTTCGCCCGTAAAAACATCGCGGTGGCCGTCGCGAGCCGCCGGCCGGCCGAGGCGCTGGCGCCGCAGGCTCGGGCGATCGGACCCACGGTTGTCGCCAAATCACTGCAGGACGCAGTCGAGGCCGACACAATCATCTTTGCGGTCCCGTTCGGGGAGCATCGCGAGGTTGCGAAGGCCCTGCCGAGTTGGAAGGGCAAGACGGTCATCGACGCGATGAACGCGTTAGTTCCCCCTGAGGAGTTGGACGGTCTCCCGTCCTCCGCCTTCGTCGCGAAGGCGTTCACCGGCGCCAAGTTCGTGAAAGGTTTCAATCACCTGATCGCGGCCACCCTGGCTGCCGATCCGATCGTCGAGGGCGGCCACCGGGTCGTCTTTCTGTCGAGCGACGACGAGGACGCGATTGGTTCCGTGGCGGCCCTGGCCAAACAACTCGGGTTCGCACCCGTCAAGCTGGGAAAGCTCAACGAGGGTGGCGCGCTGGTGCACGCACGCGGCCGCGTTTGGGGCCAGCTCATCTTCCAGGATTTGTTCAAGAAGGAGCAATGACCGGTGTACGACCATGTAATTTGGCCCGAGCGGTATGATCCGGGAACGTCGACCCTCTACGCGCTCAACGACATCGACGTGAAGGCGCCCCCTGAAGTGGTTTGGAAGCTGCTCGTCGACGCCGAAAATTGGTCGAGCTACTTTCCGGCCGAGGATCAGGTCAAGGTTCTGACCGACGATCCGGAACTTGCGCTCGGAACCAAGTATAGCCGGGTGACGGTTGGATTCCCGATGAGTCTGGTCGTGACGGAATGCGAGCCCTTCCGCAGGCTTGCGTGGGCGACGACCGTCGATGGCGACGAGACCGGCTCGAGCGCGTACCACGGCTGGGTCATCACTCCCACCAGCGATGGTTGTCATGTGCTGACCGAGGAGACACAGCAAGGCCCCTGGTTCCTCGAGGAGCTCGGACGCAAGCATCCCGGTGCGCTCTACCGCTATCACCAGGAATGGGTCGAAAGCCTCGCCCGCGCGGCGGAGGCGGAAGTCGCGAAAAAGGCAGGTTAGCGCATTTGCCCTCAAGCCTGGCCCGCACGGGCCAGGCTTCGATCGCCTTAGCCGTTCACAACAGGAGATGAATGACATGAATATCGAACTCAAGGGCCGCACGGCGATCGTCACCGGGTCGACGGCAGGCATCGGGCGCGCCACCGCAGAGGGTTTAGCTCGTGCCGGGGCGTCGGTCGTCATTAGTGGCCGTGGAAATGCCCGGGTCGACGAAGCGGTGCGGCAGATGCGCCAGTCTTTCCCGGACAGTGAGATCTCCGGCGTCGCCGCCGATCTGTCGACCGCGGAGGGCGCCGACACATTCTTCGCGCAAGCGCCCGACGCCGATATACTCGTGAACAACGTCGGTACGGCTTACATCCGGGACTACAACGGCGTCGAGGACATCGCCAAGATCCCCGACGAGGACTGGCTTGGCCTGTTCCAGCTGAACGTGATGAGCGGCGTGCGCATGACGCGCCACTATCTGCCGCGCATGGTGGCGAAGGGCTGGGGCCGCGTCGTGTTCGTGAGCAGCGAGTCCGCGGTCAACATTCCCAAGGAGATGCTCGACTATGGCATGACCAAGACCGCGCAGCTGGCGGTCTCGCGCGGTCTTGCCGAGGCGGTCGCGGGCACGGGCGTCACCGTCAACGCCGTCCTGCCGGGACCTACCCGGTCCGAGATCCTGGGTGACTTCATGGCGAAGCAGGCTGAGGCAACCGGAATCACGCAAGAGGAAGCCGAGCAGGGCTTCCTGAAGGCGATGCGTCCGACCACCCTCATCCAGCGGTTCGCAACTACCGACGAGGTCGCCAACATGATCATCTACGTGTGCTCAGAGCAGGCCTCCGCAACCACTGGCGCGGCTCTGCGCGTGGATGGCGGCGTGGTCCGCTTCGTCGCCTAAGCGCCTAGGGCGTCAGTACGAGATCGCGTGTAAACCGCTGAACCGATAGGGATTTTTCTTAGCAACACCCTCCCCTCACTCCCGCTCGATTGTTTTGAGACCAGCTATGTCATTGATCTAGATGGGCCCCCACGACTGTTTCCAGCCGCGGGGGCGTCGGGATAACTTCCCGGGAACCCGTGGTCAGATGTTGGCGAGCAATTCGTTGACGCGGCTTTCCATGTCCGCAAGCGCGGCATCGACGTCTTTCTGGCCAGTGATTGCGGCGCTCATCTCTTCGCCGACAATGTCCTGGATCGCAAACTGACGCTGCACCGCTGACGGCAGCGGCCTGCCGAGATCGGAGATTGCGGCAATCGTGTTGCGGTGCGGCAGCGCCTTGAAGGCGTCCGAGGTGATGATGGCCTTGTATGCCGGCAGGTGACCGGTGCGCGACCATTCGAAGTCGTTGTCGGCGAAGAACTTCAGGAACTTGCCGATGGCCGCGGTCTGTTCAGGCGTGCGGTCCTTCTGCGAGACTGCCCAGGTGTGGCCATCGGCATATTGCGCATGGGCGCCGCCAAACAGCTGCGGATACGGGTAGACCGCGTAGCCGCCCTTGTTGAGCGCCGTGCCCTTGGTTTCGGACTGGGCGTTGTTGTCGCCGACCACCCACGTGCCGTTGAGCTGAACGCCACCGTCACCGGCAAGGAAGGCGTTGATAGCGCCGCCGTAGTCGAGGTCCTTGGTGGTGTAGCCCTTGTCGAAGATCGCCTTGTACATCTCTACGACCTTCTTGGCTTCCGGCGTATTCAGCTTCACATGCTTGGGATCGGCAAAAAAGTCGGAATCCTGCTGGAAGAGATAGGTGTAGAGATTGCGCGTGTAGAGTGCCGTCTCATTGGCCAGGTTTTGAACGAAGTAGGGCTTGCCGGTCTTCTGTTTGAACTGTTCGGCCTGGGCGAGCAGTTCCTCAGGCGATTTCGGAAGCATCGGAGTGCCGTCGGCATTGACGAGACCAGCCTGTTTGAAGAGATCCATATTGATGTGATAGAGCATCGTCCAGCTGTCGATCGGCAAGCCGTAGATCTTGCCGTCTTTGGTGGCGCCGTTGCGCGCTGCGTCTGTGAAGGCTTCGGGTGTGACGCCGACGGACTTCAAGAGATCATCAAGCGGCATCAACAGACCCTTGGACTGATAGTCCGACAGCGCGGATTCGTGGATCGTGACGATGTCTGGAGCATCGCCCGAAGCGAACTGCGCAGTCAGTTGGTCGTAGCCCGGCCATTCCACGGTGGTGACATTGACGTGCACGTCGGGATTGTCGGCATTGAACTTGTTGATCAGCGAGGTGATGATGCCGCATTCGCCGACGGCCTTGCCGACATCGGTGTTGGTGCCGAAATTGGCATCGCAGGCACCGAAGAAGCGCTGCACGGTCAGTTCCGTCGCTGCAAGGCTCGGGCTGGCGAGCATCATTACCCCCGCGGAGACCGCGGCAAACAGTATTTTCTGCATTTTCATATCAGTTCCTCCTACTGAGTTTCCGCCTCTCCACCCTGGATTGGCTTCACGCTTTCCATCGCCGCGCACTCCCCGCCGCCTGCAGTCGGGCAATTTCGTTATCGGACCGCGGCGCCAGAGACGGCCGTGACGATGTATTTCTGGAAAAAGAGGTAGACGATGAGGATCGGCGCGCCGGCGAACACCGCCTGCGCCATCAGAAAGCCGATGCCTTCAGACTGGGCGAAATTGGTCTGTGTCGAAGCCATACCGACGGTCAGCGTGTACATGTCCTTCTTGGTTGCCGAGATCAGCGGCCACAAATAGTCGTTCCACGCGCCAAGGAAGGTGAAGATGCCGAGGGTTGCCTGTGCAGGCACCGTGAGTGGCAAAAGCACCTTCCAGAAAATCCTGAAGCGGCTGGCATTGTCCAGCATGGCGGCTTCGTCCAGTTCCTTCGGGATGGCCTTGAAATATTGGGTCATCAGGAAGACGCCGAACGAAGCCGACAGGCCGGGGAGAATGAGCCCGTGATAGGTGTTGTGGAACTTCAATATGCTGAAGATCTGGTGGCGGGCGACAAGCACGGCCTGTTCCGGAACCGCCAGACCGAAGAGCACGATCACGAACAGGATGTTTCGGCCGGGAAAGTTCAGCCGTGCAAAACCGTAGCCGGCGAGCGATGACAAAACCAGCGTGCCGAGTGTCAATCCGCCCGAGACGATGATGCTGTTGCCCACCCAGAGGAATACCGACGAGGTGCCGATGGTGTTGAGATAGTTCTTGAGGGTGTAGGGGGCGTGAAACACCGAATTCGGATCGGCCATCAGCTCGGCATTTTCCTTGAGCGACAGGCCGATGACCCACAGAACCGGGGCGATCATGACGATCGAAAGCAGGATGACGAGGGCCAACAACACGCGGTCGCCAAATGCCCGCCCCTTGATGGAAGTGGCTGGAGCACTCATGCCTGGTCTGCCTTGTTGCGTGCGACGAGGTATTGGGCCATGGCCGCGATCAGGATGAGGATGAACAGGATTTCCGATGCCGCGGCACCCATGCCGAGATCCCAGCGGCGGAATGCGGTGTCATAGATGTAGAGCACGATTGGCTTGGTCAGGTTGTTGGGACCGCCGCGCGTCATCAGCCAGGCCTGGCCGAACAGCTGGAATTGCAGCACGATCTGGATGATGATCACCAGGACGAAAGTGCGTTTGATCGACGGCAGCGTGATTGAGCGCAAGGTCTGCCAGCGATTGGCATTGTCGAGGGCCGCCGCTTCGTAGATATCCTGCGGGATCTGCTGCAGGGCCGAGAGAAAGAGCATCATCGGCAGGCCGATGCACCACCAGACAGTGGCAATGGCGATACCGATCATCGCAAGGCTTGGATCGGAAATGAAGGCTGGGGCGGTGGCACCAAACCATCCGTAGATCGTCGACAGCAGGCCGACATTCGGAATGAACACGATGCGCCAGATCAGTGTGACGATGGTAACCGACAGCACCGAGGAGGAAAAGAACAGGGTCCGCAGCACAGCGGCAGTGCGCGTGCGGCGGTTGAGGCAAAGCGCTAGGAAAAGGCCGATCAGAGCCAGCGTCGGCACCGTCAGGAGCACGAAGTAAAAGGTGTTCCAGACCGATTGCAGGAACACCTTGTCGTTAAACAGCCTGATATAGTTGCCGAGACCGACAAAATTTCCGGATGAGAAAGTGTCGGCCTTGTGGAAGCTCAGCCACATCCCCCAAAGGAGCGGGAAGATGAGCAGCGTCGTGAAGAAGAGCAGGAATGGCGCGACGAAAATGAAATTTCGCCATTGCGGCGCGTAGATATCGACGCTTGGGGCCCTGACGCCGGCGGCCGGCGTCGAGGTCCGCGGGATCGTCAAACCGTCGGCCACGTCAGGCCTCCCTCGCGTGCCAGGCGCGGCCTGTCTCGTTGAACAGATGCGATTTCTGGCCATCGAAGGCTAGCCCGACCTTGTGGCCGACGGCGACGCGGCTGTTGCCGACATCGGAGCCGACGATCTGCTGGCCATCCCCCAGCCGTGCGTAGATCAAGGTGCGTTCGCCGAGCCGCTCGAGCACATCGACCACGCCGTCGGTATTGCCCTGCCCTGCAGGAACGATGCGGACATCTTCCGAACGGATGCCGAAGCTGTGCTTGCCACCGGTCAACTGGCTGGAGGCGATCTCGGTGCGAACCGACATTCCGTCCGCAAACCTGACCGTGGCGTTCCCAGCCGATCTGTCGACCGTCGCCTCGACAAAATTCATCGCCGGTGCGCCGACGAAGCCTGCGACGAATTTGGTCGCGGGGCGTTCATAGATCTCCATGGGAGAGCCGATTTGCTCGATCCTGCGATTATTCATGACGACGATGCGGTCGGCGAGCGTCATCGCCTCGACCTGGTCGTGGGTGACGAAAATCATTGTCGATTGCAAGCGCTGGTGAAGCTGGGCAAGTTCGATGCGTGTGCGGGTCCGCAAAGCCGCATCGAGATTGGAGAGCGGCTCGTCGAACAGGAACGCCTTCGGCTCCTTTACGATCGCGCGGCCAATGGCGACGCGCTGGCGCTGGCCGCCCGAGAGCTGGCCCGGCTTGCGCTCGAGCAAGTGAGCCATTTCGAGGATGCGGGCGGCTTCGTTGATCCGCGCGTCAATGACTTCGCGCGACATGCCGATATTCTCAAGCCCGAAGGCCATGTTGTCGCGCACGCTCATATGCGGATAAAGCGCATAGGACTGAAACACCATGGCAATGCCGCGCTTACCCGGCGGCAGATGATCGATACGCTCGTTGTTGATGGCGATCTCGCCGCTATCAACAGGTTCGAGGCCTGCGATCATTCGCAGAAGCGTCGATTTCCCGCATCCGGACGGCCCAAGAAACACGATGAATTCGCGTGCCTTGATGGAGAGCGACAGATCCTCCAGCACCGCCATGGCACCGAAATGCTTGCTCACATTCCTGATTTCGATTTCGGCCGTCACGTCGACGCTCCTCCTCAGCGCATGCCTTTTCGATGGTCCGCCCGAGATCAGAGTTTCAGGCGGATCATCTGGTAGGAATAGGCCGGCAGCGATAGGCTCAGTCTGCCGCCAGCCACCGAGGCGCCCTCCCCCCTCTTGGGCCCGACATTGCCGGGGTTCCCGGCCGAATTGACGGCTTTCAAATCCGCGTGCGTTATCACCTGGTGATCAACGACGTCAGCCGCGCCGAAACCGCTGATGTCGATCACGGTTTCAATCGCCTCGCTCGAATGGCGGTTGACGGCGAAGAAGGTGACATGGCCGGTTTTGATGTCATGCACGCCGGCCACGTCGACGCAGGAAACCTCACCCGCGACGGTGGACTTGTAGGTCGGGCTGTCCAGCTTGAGATCCAGCGCATTGCCACGACCGTAGATCGAGGCATAGAGATAGGGATAGAATATCGTCTGGCGCCATGCCGGGCCATCCGGAACGGTCATGATCGGCGCGATGACGTTCACCAGCTGCGCCAGGCAGGCGATCTTGACCACATCGGACCGACGGATGAAGGTGTTGAGGATCAGGCCAACCTGCAGCACGTCCTCGAAATTGTAGATGTCTTCGAGCAATGGTGGGGCGAAGGGCCAGCCGTCATTGCCGCCAAGGATCTTCTTGTCCTGCTCTTTGGAATGATACCAGACGTTCCATTCGTCGAACGAGATGTAGACCTGCTTGCTGGAGCGCTTCTTGGCCTTGATATACTCGATCACGCCGGCGACCGAGACGATGTAGCCGTCGAGCTTCTCGTTCATCGCGAGATAATTCGGCGCGTCATTGGCTTCATTGTCGAAATACATGTGCAGCGAGATATAGTCGACCTCGTTATAGGTATGGTCGAGAACGGTCGCCTCCCATTCAGGATAGGTTGGCATCTTGGCATTCGAAGAGCCGCAGACCACCAGTTCGAGCGACTTGGAAAAAGCGCGCATGGCCTTGGCGGTCTCATGGGCCAGGCGGCCATACTCGTCGGCGGTCTTGTGGCCGATCTGCCAGGGGCCGTCCATTTCATTGCCGAGGCACCACAGCTTGACGTCGAAGGGCTCCTTGCGGCCGTTGGCGATACGCTTGTCGCTCCACTCACTTCCGCCTGGATGATTGGTGTACTCCAGAAAATTGCGGGCTTCATCGAGGCCACGCGAGCCGAGATTGACGGCAAGCATCATCTCGGTGTTGGCGGACGCGCACCAGTTGGCAAATTCATGCAGGCCGACTTCGTTGCTTTCCGACGTGTGCCAGGCGAGGTCGAGGCGCACCGGGCGTTCTTCCTTGGGACCGACACCATCCTCCCAATTGTAAGCGGACACGAAATTGCCGCCGGGATAGCGGACGATCGGAACGTTGAGTTCCCTGACGAGATCAATGACGTCTTGACGCATGCCGTTGGTATCTGCCGTCGGATGGCCGGGCTCATAGATGCCGGTGTAGATCGCCCGCCCAAGATGCTCGATAAAGGATCCGTAGAGCCTCGGATCGATTTCCGAGACGACATAGTGCGGATGCGCCGTTATGGCTGCCTTCATGCAATTCCTCCCTAAATATCACAAATGATGATTTAAATCATCTTACTCGATATCAAAGAGAAGCGGCATCCATTCGTCAAGCGAAAAACCATCAAAAGTCTGACAATTGACCGACAGCCTCGGTCGTAAATGGAATTAATATATTGAAACCGCTGCGTTATTTTTTAGACCCGATTTGATGATTATCAACCGGTTTTGATCCTGAGCAGGATGTCCTGATCGTAATTTCCAAATCCCTTGCCGAAAATATTAATGCCGCCGGGACGCTTGGCATCGTCCTTGACGCCAATACGGACCCGGATTGAATGATGGCCCTTGAGGTCGAGGGCGGCGAGGCTGGCTTCTGAAATCCTGACACCGTCGACATAGGTGCCGTCGGTGGAAATTCGCCAGTTCTTCAGCTTGCCATATTGCGAGCCCTTGAGCTTCCACCAGGAGGGCGTGAAGACGCCGCGCTTGTCGCCGAAATCGCCGGGTGACGTCCACGTTCCGACATCGACGCCATTGATCGTCAGCGTGATGTCGGAGGGCCAATCGGCGCTGGTGCCAGGCACTTCCGAGGACAGCTCGGTCACCAGTTCGAGTTCGGTAATCTCGGCATTGGCGAGCTTGGCATTGTTGGGGAACTGGTATTCGACAAAGCCGCGCGTGAACCACAACAGACCAGCCTTCATGCGGTCCGGATCGAGGAAGGTGTTGGGCACATCGAGGAGACCGATGATCCCGTCCGGCGAGCAGAGACCGCAGGGCGCGGTGACCTCGAATCCAGTGTAGAGCCCAATCGGCATCGACACTTCGATCGCGTCGTTCTTGAGCGAACGATATTCGCTCTTGAAGACCACGAGCACTTCCTCAGCGGTCGGATAGCAGATCTTTTGGCTGCCCTTCTTCGCCTTCTGGTTCTCGGTGCGGATCAGGCCAGCATCCTCGAGCACCTGTATATTGGTCGAAACCGTCGACTGCGGCAGCGACAGCAGGGCGGCGATGTCGTTGACATTCATCGGCCCTTTCTCATGCAGCAGTTTCAGCATCGAGATGCGCGCCGAAGAGGCCAGCCCCTTGAGGACAGCCATGCCTTCCTCAGGTTCGATCACCAGAAAATTGCGACTCATCGATTAGCCAGTCTATACGAAATCCATATCCGAAATTGCCCCTGTATATCTTGGAATCTGATTTAATCAATGCGCTGACCGCCTCCAAGTCACTTTTATTGATGCAACCGTGCGGCGGGTTTCTTCCTCGGCGACTTTCGTACGCCTGCCGGCGCCCGAAACTCTTCACGCCCGAAACTCTTCGCGAAAGCGGAATGACAGCGCAACAGCACCGGGATGGCGATAGCGGCATGGAACGCTGGAAGTCTCGACCTGCCCCTCGGACTCGGGGGTCCCTTACCGGACGACATGCTGCCAATTCAACGCAATTGGCGGGCCTACGCTCAGCAGCGGCCCGACCAGAGCAGCAAAAAGCTTGCCTACTTGGTATACTGGTATAATATGTAGATGGTATGGTGTCTTTCGAAAAGAGCCATCGTCACGGAATGAGCAGACGAGCCGATCAGGTCGGCCGGTGTTTTTGGGAGGAGATATCATGAAGTTTTCAATTGTGGCGGCGCTTGCCGGCGCCGCGCTAGCCAGTGTTTCGGTTTTGCCGGTGATGGCATCGCCGGACGCACCGGTGATCGCACTCGCCAACGCCTATTACGGCAACACCTGGCGGCACCAAATGGTGGAGGCTTTCGAGACCTCGGCCAAGGAAGCCAAGGCGGCCGGTCAGATCGCCGACTACATCGTCATGAACGGTGACGGCTCGGTGGCGCAACAGAACAGCCAGATCGCCGAACTGATCCTCAAGAAGGTCGACGTGCTCGCCGTCGATGCCGCCTCGGAAACCGCGGTCAACGGCATCATCGAAAAGGCCTGCAAGGCCGGTATCATCGTGGTTTCCTTCGATTCGGTTGCTTCGGCGCCCTGCAACTACCAGCTCAACTTCGACTTCAAGGGCTACAAGGTGGCCCAGGCCGAAGCCGTCTTCAAGATGATCGGCGGCAAGGGCAACGTCATCCAAGTGCGCGGCGTGAAGGGGTCGGCGCCCGACAACGACATGTTCAACGCGCAGCAGTCGGTGCTGGCGAAATATCCCGACATCAAGGTTGTAGCCACCGTCTATGGTCAGGCGACGGCCTCGGTCGCGCAGGCGGCGATCGCCAACGTCCTGCCCTCGCTGCCACATGTCGACGCCGTGCTCGGCCAAGGCGGCAGCGACGATGTCGGCATTGCTCAGGCCTTCGTCCAATATGGCGGTGATTATGCCGGCAAGATGCCGATCATCGAAGGCGGCGGCGGCACCGACTTCGTCAAATGGTGGGCCGAGGAGAATGCCAAGAACAGCTACCAGACGGTCTCGATGAACACGACGCCGGGCATTGGCGGCGCCGCATTCTGGCTCGGCCTTTCGCTGCTCAAGGGCGGCAAGGCACCGAAGCTGATGATCATGCCGGTGGCGACCGTCGATGCCAGCAATCTCAAGGAGTATGCAAAGCTGCCGGGGGGCCAGATCATCAGCCCCAGCTATTCGCTCGACTGGGTCAAGCAGAACCTGCTCAGCAAGTAAGGCTTGTCATTGCCAAGGACCGGGCGCCGCCCAGACGGCCGCGCCCGGTCCTTGCCCGTAAAGAAACGGAGGACGAATGTCCCATCTTGCCGTGGCCGGTCCGGAAGGCGCAGCCGCTACGATACCCGACATCAGGCCAAACGTCGTCTCGCTGTCGCGGATCACCAAGAGTTTCGGGCCGACGCTGGCGAACGCGCAGATCGACCTCGCCGTCTCGGCCGGTGAAATCATCGGCCTGGTCGGCGGCAACGGCGCCGGCAAGTCGACACTGATGCGCATACTATGCGGGGCGACGTCGCCGACCCTCGGCTCGATTTCGTTCGCCGGACAGGGCGTGAGCTTCGGCGCCTATGACACGGCGGAGGCGCAAAGGCGCGGCATCCGCATGGTTCACCAGGAACTGTCGCTGTGCGCCAACCTTTCCGTCGCCGAGAACTTCTTCCTGGAGACACCCGGCGACGCGGCCAACCGGCCGGGCTGGCGCGCACTCTACAGGGGCCGCGCCCGCGCAGCGCTGGACGCCGTCTTTCACGCCAACGGCATCGATGTGAACGCCGAAGTCGGCCATCTATCCATCGCCGAGCGGCAGATGGTCGAGATCGCGCGCGCCGCCGCCACGCCCGGCGTCAAGCTGATCGTGCTCGACGAGCCGACCTCCTCGCTCGACCTCGACCGCTCCAGACAGTTGCGGGCCTTTATCCGTGAGCGTGCCAAATCCGGCTTCGCCTTCATCTTCATCAGCCACAAGCTGCAGGAAATCATCGACATCGCCACGCAGGTGATGGTGCTGCGCAACGGACGCACCGCCTGGCGCGGCGATGTCGCCGACACCTCGATCGGCCAACTGGTGCAGCTCATGGGCGGCGACGCCAATTCAATCCACCAGCACAGCGCCGCCGCCGCCAGCAGCGGCGAGGCGCTGGTTAAATTGTCCGGTTCCCTGACCGCCGGACTCGGCCGCGATATCGAGATCGGCCGCGGCGAGATCATCGGACTGGCGGGGCTCGAGGGCAGCGGCCAGAAGGAGTTGCTGCACGCCATCTTCGAGCCGGATTCTACCGGGGGAACCGCGATCACCAGGAGCGGCGATGCCGGTTTCATTGCCGGCGACCGCCAGAAGGAAGGCGTGTTCCCGCTGTGGAGCGTGCTTGGAAACATCAGCATCGGCAGCCTTGCCCGCCGTCCGGCACTGGGCCTTGTTTCGGAACGCGCCTGCCGCGAGGCGGCGGGCGTCGCAGCCGGCCGGTTGCGGCTCGACGACAAACGCTTCGGCTCCAACATCCTCGAACTCAGCGGCGGCAACCAGCAGAAGGCGCTGGTTGCCCGCGCGCTCGTCGCCGACACGCCGATCCTGCTGCTCGACGATCCGACGCGCGGCGTCGACATTGCCACGAAACAAGACTTCTACAGGCTCTGCAACGAGATCGCGCACAGTGGTCGCACGCTGGTCTGGCACACGACCGAAGACGCCGAGCTTTTGGCCTGCGACCGCGTGCTGGTGTTTTCAGGCGGGCGCATCGTCAAGGAATTGAGCGGCGAAGCGATCACGGAATCGGCCGTCGTCGGCGCATCCTTTGCCCAGCAGGCGGACACCCGTGCCGGCGCGGGGCACAGCGCCGCCGGCGCCGGCCTTGCCCGCCGGCTGGTCAACGCGGCCCCCTTCATCGGCCTCGCCGCCGTGCTGGCGGTGATGATCTCGGCCAACCCGGCGGTGGCCTCGATCTTCGGGCTCGACCTGCTGTTGATGCCGGCGCTGTCCCTGGTGCTGGTGACGGCGGCGCAGATGTTCATCGTCGGCGGCAGCGAGATCGATCTCGGCGTCGGCGCCTTTGCTGGTCTGGTCAGTGTGCTCTCCGCCACGCTGCTCTACGATCAGCCATGGCTCGGTGCGCTGGCGCTGGCGGCGGCGGTCGCCGCCTATGCTGGGCTTGGCGGCCTGATCCAGGCGCGCAAGATCCCGGCCATCGTCGTCACGCTCGGCGCCTCCTTCATCTGGATGGGACTGGGCTACGCGCTGCAGCCGACACCGGGCGGCACCAGCCCCGAATGGTTGTCGGCGATGTTCAGCTGGTCGCTGGGTTTCCTGCCCACCTCCATCATTCTCATCGCCGCCGTCGCGCTGGTGGTGCTGGTGATCGACCGGCTGCCGCTCGGCGTGGTGCTGCGCGGCTTCGGCAACAATCCGACCGCCATGACCCGCTCCGGCTGGTCGCCGACGCGCTATGCGCTGGTGCGTTACCTCGTCGCCGGATTGTTCGCCGCTGCCGCCGGCCTGTCGCTGACGGCGATCAACACGGCAAGCGACATCAATTCCGGCAATTCGTTCACGCTGCTCAGTGTCGCCGCAGTAGTGATGGGCGGTTGCTCGCTGCTGGGCGGTGTCATCTCGCCGGTCGGCACCGTCGCCGGCGCGGTCACACTGGCCTTGATCGGCGCCCTGCTCGGCACGCTAAACGTGAGCAGCGACTTCAACGCGGCAACGCAAGGGCTGATCCTCATCGCCCTTTTGACGCTGCGCAGCCTGATCGCGGACCGCAGGAGCGAACAATGAACGGCCTCGCCGCCTTCAGCCTCTGGGCGCAGAAGAACCGCTGGGTCTGGTCGGCGATCGGCGTGCTTTTGCTTTGGCTGGTGCTCTCCGTAGTCACCAACCGCTTCAGCCTCTCCAGCCTGTCGGGCATCATGCTGTCGGCCTCGTTCCTGACCGTCGTCGGCATCGGCCAGATGTTCGTCGTCACCACCGGGCGCGGCAATATCGACCTTTCGGTGGCCTCGGTGATCACGCTCAGCGCCTTCGTGGCGCTGCTCACGATCAAGGGCCAGGACGCCAACCTTGCCATCGGCGTCGGCGCCGCGATCCTGCTCGGCCTTGCGATCGGCGGGTTAAATTCGCTGCTCGTCGTCGGGCTGAACATACCGGCCATCATTGCCACGCTGGCGACAGGTTATGTACTGGCAACCGCGACACTGCTATCGAACCGCACCATAGCGGGCTTCGCCGTCAGCCCGCTCTTGAAGACGCTGGCGACGGGCCGCATTGCCGGCGTGCCGATCATGGCCGCCATCGCCATCGTTGGCGTGGCCGCGACCTCCTTCGTGCTGCGCTACACGGTTTTCGGACAATTGCTGTCGGCGGTCGGCCAGAACCGCACCGCCGCGCGGCTGGCCGCGATCCGCAACAACCGGGTCATCGCTTCGGCCTTCATCATCTCGTCGGTGCTGGCTTCGCTCAATGGGCTGCTGCTCGGCGCCTATATAGGTGGCGCCTTCCTCGAAATGGGCCAGCCCTATCTCTTGCAGTCGATCGCCGCGGTGGTGCTGGGCGGCACGCTGATCTTTGGCGGCTCGGCGAGCGCCGTCGGCACGCTGTTCGCAAGTATCCTGCTGATCCTCATCGTCACCACCATGCAGATCGTCGGCCTGCCGCCAGGTGCGCAGGACATCGTGCAAGGCATCGTCGTCATCTTCGTTCTGGCGCTGGCCGGCCGGCAAGTGCTGTCGCGCCGAGCCGCCGTCGACCGCACCGACGACGACGGCACACTGAAATCCGAGCCAAATGCGGCGGCTGTCCGCCGGCAATGACAAGCGGATGATGATTTCTCTTGCCAATGTGGTAGAGTGATCATACCAGTAGATAAGCTGACGATCGGTAACGCCATCGTCCACGACCAGGGAGCAAGGGCTAGATGACGACGATTGCGCTGTTCGGTGCCGGCGGCAAAATGGGCTACCGCCTTTCGACCAATTTCCGCGGCTCGCCCTATACAATCCGCCATGTCGAGGTCAGCGAGGCCGGGCGTGAACGGCTGAAGACCGGACTGGGCTTCGACACTGTCAGCGCCGACGAGGCGCTGGAAGGCGCCGACGTGGTGATCCTGGCCGTGCCGGACACCCATATCGGTAAGGTCGCGACAAGCATCGAAAGCAAGCTTGCGCCGGGCACGATGGTCATCGTACTCGACGCAGCCGCGCCGTTCGCCGGCCATTTGCCCGATCGTCCCGACCTGACCTACTTCGTCACCCATCCCTGCCATCCGCCGATCTTCAACGACGAGACCGACATGGCGGCGAAGAAGGACTATTTCGGCGGTGTGAAGGCCAAGCAGCACATGGTCAGCGCCCTGATGCAGGGACCGGAAGCCGACTATGCCAAGGGCGAGGCCATCGCCAAGATCATCTGGGCGCCGGTGATGCGCTCGCACCGCGTTTCCGTCAAACAGATGGCGCTGCTCGAGCCAGGTCTTTCGGAAACCGTCTGCGCTTCGCTGCTGGTCGTCATGAAGGAGGCGGTCGACGAGGTCGTGGCGCGTGGCGTCGACCGGCAAGCGGCGCTCGATTTCCTGCTTGGCCACATGAACGTGCTCGGCGCCGTCATCTTCGGCGAAACCAAGGGCGTGTTCTCTGACGCCTGCAACAAGGCGATCGAATTCGGCAAGCCGGTGCTGATGCGCGACGACTGGAAGCGGGTCTTCGAGCCGGAAGAGATCGCAGCCAGCATTCAGCGGATCACCTGAGTCGACTTGGGTACAGATTACCTGAATTTGTGGTTGACTCATCATACCAGTTGACTAAGCTAATCTTCGCTCGGATCAACCACGCTTCGCCGGGAGTTCGAAGCTGAGACGGGTGGAGGATGGCGGGAACAGGAACTTGCTTGAGAGGCCGGCTGACGGCTTGGGCCAGGCGTTCCGCAACCTTCACAGCCTGATGGATTCAGACGCAGACAGTGGCCTCGATCGATCGAGACACAGGCTTTTCAAACGGGAGGACTTCATGAAACTGACTCGCAGAATAACGCTTGCGGCGTTCGCCGGCGTGCTGGCACTCGGCACGGCGATGCCCGCCTACGCGGCGGACCTCATCGCCATCATCACGCCATCGCATGACAATCCGTTCTTCAAGGCGGAAGCGGTCGGCGCCGAGGCCAAGGCCAAGGAACTCGGCTACGAGGCGCTGGTGCTGGTGCATGACGACGATGCCAACAAGCAGTCCGAACTGATCGACACCGCGATCGGCCGCGGCGCCAAGGCGATCATCCTCGACAATGCCGGCGCCGACGCCACCGTCGCCGCCGTGCAGAAGGCCAAGGACGCGGGCATTCCCTCGTTCCTGATCGACCGCGAGATCAACGCCACCGGCATCGCCGTGGCGCAGATCGTCTCCAACAACTACCAGGGCGCCCAGCTCGGCGCGCAGGAGTTCGTCAAGCTGATGGGTGAAAAGGGCAACTTCGTCGAGCTGGTCGGCAAGGAATCCGACACCAATGCCGGCATCCGCTCCAAGGGCTATCATGACGTCATCGATGACTATCCGGACCTGAAGATGGTCGCGCAGCAGTCGGCCAACTGGAGCCAGACCGAGGCCTATTCCAAGATGGAATCGATCCTGCAGGCCAATCCCGACATCAAGGGCGTCATCTCCGGCAACGACACGATGGCGATGGGCGCCTATGCCGCGCTCGCCGCCGCGAACCGCAAGGATGTCATCGTCGTCGGCTTCGACGGCTCGAACGACGTGCGCGATTCCATCACCTCCGGCGGCATCAAGGCGACAGTGCTGCAGCCTGCCTTTGCCCAGGCGCAGATGGCGGTCGAACAGGCCAACGACTTCATCAAGAACAAGAAGTCGCCCGAGAAGGAAAAACAGCTGATGGACTGCGTGCTCGTCAATGGCGAAAATGCCGCCAAGCTGGAAACCTTCGCGCTGAAGAACTGAGCCGGCTCAACGCAACGGCGAGGGGCGGACCCGTGTTCGCCCCTCGCCCAGTTTTGTTTTGACGCAATTTCGGACGGAAAACCGTTTCACACTTTTTCTGGAATTGCTCCAGTTTCACGTTCCGGGTGATTTTTTGACCGCCATGCCGAACAGATTGACCTGGCTGACCCGTTTCACCGGGATGATGCTTGCGGCGCTCGTGGGCCTTGGCCTCAGCGCCTGCAAGATCCTGCCGACGCCCGTGGCGCAAGGCGAAAACAATGCGCCTGCCTTCAAACCGGACAAGATGGTCGAGGACATCTGGGCCTCGAAGGTCATACCCTATCTCAAGCAGAAGGCCGGGCCGTTTGCCGAGGTCCATGCGTTGGCGAAGACCGATCCGGCGGCGGCCGGCGCCAAATACGGCAACCCCAGGAAGCAGGCGAATTCGCCATGGACCTTCGCGGTGCGTGTCGAGGGCAAGATCATCGCCGCCAACACGCAGTCGCGCGCGGCAACGATGGACATTGACGTGGATGGCGACGGCAAGGCCGATGCGCGCGTCCAGATCGGGCCAGCGATGCGCGGCACGGCACTGCGCGACAGCCTCGATTTCGTCCAGTTCAACGACTTCACCAACCAGATCGACTTCGCCCAGTTCGGCAAGGCTTTCAACGCCTATGCGGACAAGGCCGTGCTGTCCAAACTGCCGCGCGAGGCACTTGAAGGCCGCGCCGCCAAGGTGATCGGCGCTTATACGATCGAAGGTGGCCAGGACCTGCCGCTGGTGACTCCGGCGGAGGCCGAGATCGGGCCGAAGCCATGAGCCCCGGTCGCGAGGTCATCCTCAAGCTGGAGGACGTCTCGAAGGTCTATGCCGGCACGGTGGCGGTCAAGCAGGCGAACTTCGAGGTGCGCAAGGGTGCCGTCAACGTGCTGGTCGGTGAAAACGGCGCCGGCAAGTCGACGCTGATGAAGATCATCGCCGGCGTCGAGCAGCCGACCGCCGGCCGCATCCTGCTCGAAGGCGAAGAGGTTTCCTTCTCCTCATCGGGAGATGCGGTGGCGCGCGGCATCGGCATGGTGTTCCAGGAGCTGAACCTGTTCGGCAACATGACCGTCGCCGAGAACATCTTCGCCACACGCGAAATCACCAACCGGCTGGGCAAGATCGACCGCAAGGAGCAGGAAAAACGGGCGGGCGAATTCCTCGACCGGCTCGAAGCCGGCATCCGGCCAGACATGCTGGTCGAGGACCTGCGCATCGGCCAGCAACAGCTGGTCGAGATCGCCAAGGCGGTTTCGCTCGACGCCAAGATCCTGATCATGGACGAGCCGACCTCGGCGCTGAGCGCGGCGGAAGTCGAAATCCTGTTCAAGGTGATCGCCGACCTCAAGGCGCGCGGCGTCGCCATCGTCTACATCTCCCACCGGCTGGAAGAACTGATCCGCATCGGCGACACCGTCACCGTGCTGCGCGACGGCCGCATCACCGGCCAGGAGGAAATGGGACGAGTCGACACGCAGTGGATCGTGCGGCAGATGATCGGCTCGGATGCCAAGGATTTCGCCAAGGCCGACGGACATCAGCCCGGCGAGGAAATCTTCCGCGCCGAGGAGATCTGCCTGCCGCGCGTTACCGGCGGACTGGCGGTCGATCATGTCTCGCTGTCGCTGCGCGCCGGCGAAATCCTCGGCATATACGGGCTGATGGGCGCTGGGCGCAGCGAGCTGTTCGACTGCATCATGGGCCGTCATGGCCATGCCAGCGGCAAGATCTTCATCGCCGGCAAGCATGTGAAGGAGCGCGACACGACGCGCCGCATCCAGCGCGGGCTGGCATTGATCCCCGAGGACCGCCAGCGCGAAGGGCTGGTGTCGATCCTCTCGGTCGCCAGCAACCTGACGCTGGCAAGCTTGTCGCGCTTCGTCAGCCTGTTCCATATCCGCGGCGGCGCCGAGCGGCAGGCCGTCGTCCAGATGGTTCGGGAACTGGCGATCAAGGTCGCCGATCCGGTGCAGGAAGTCTCGTCACTGTCGGGCGGCAACCAGCAGAAGGTGGTGATCGGCAAGGCACTGCTCACCGAACCGAAAGTGCTTTTGATGGACGAACCCAGCCGCGGTATCGATGTCGGCGCCAAGGCCGACGTCTTCCGCACCATGCGCAAGCTTTCGCGCGACGGACTCGGCATCCTGTTCGCCACCTCCGATCTCGACGAGGTGATGGCGCTGTCCGACCGCATCGCGGTGATGAGCAATGGCAGACTGACCGGCATGTTCGACCGCGCCGAGGCGACGGAAGCGGCGATCGTCGCTGCGTCGGCGCTGGGCCACGGACCGGCACATGGAGAGCAACGCTGATGACTGACATTCCGGCCAAGGCGGCCGCTCCTTCCGCCTCCAGCGGTTCCGCGCTGCTGACGCTGATGAAGCTCAGGACCTTCATCGCGCTGATCGCGGTGCTGGTATTCTTCTCGATCGCCGCGCCGAACTTCCTCTCGGCCGCCAATTTGATCCTGATGGCCAAGCACGTGGCGCTCAACGCCTTCCTCGCCATGGGCATGACCTTCGTCATCATCACCGGCGGCATTGACCTTTCGGTCGGTTCGATCGTCGGCCTGTGCGGCATGGTGGCCGGCTATCTCGTGCTCAACGGTATCGACCTGCAGATCGGCTACACCGTCTATTTCAACGTCTTCGAGATCATCGTGATCACGCTTCTGGTCGGCATAGCGATCGGCGCCGTCAACGGGCTGCTGATCACCAGGCTCAACGTCGCGCCCTTCATCGCCACGCTCGGCGTGCTCTATGTCGCGCGCGGTTTCGCGCTGCTGTCCTCCGACGGCCGCACCTTTCCCAACCTCGTCGGCAAACCGGAACTCGGCACCACCGGCTTCGGCTTCCTCGGCGCCGGCCGGCTGCTCGGCTTGCCGGTGTCGATTTGGATCCTGATCGTGGTGGCGCTGGGGGCTGCCTACCTCGCGCGCTACACCCCGCTCGGTCGCCACATCTTCGCCGTCGGCGGTAATGAGCGCGCGGCGCGGATCTCGGGCGTGCGCGTCAACATGGTCAAGATGTTCGTCTACATGTTCTCCGGCTTCTGCGCCGCGATCGTCGGCCTGATCATCTCCTCGGAACTGATGGCCTCGCACCCGGCGACGGGCGAGAGCTTCGAATTGAACGCCATTGCCGCGGCGGTGCTCGGCGGCACTTCGATGTCGGGCGGACGCGGCACGATCGGCGGCACAATCGTCGGCGCCTTTGTCATCGGCATCCTGTCGGACGGGCTGGTGATGATGGGCGTGAGTTCCTTCTGGCAGATGGTGATCAAGGGCCTGGTCATCATCGTCGCCGTCGTCGTCGACCAGGCGCAGCGCCGGCTGCAGCAGCGCGTCACGCTGATGCAGATGGCAAAGGTGGGTTGAGCATGGAGAGTCTAAGTGGAGCGCTGATCGGCTGCGGCTTCTTCGCCGTCAACCAGATGCATGCCTGGCGCGACATCAAGGGCGCCTCGATCGTCGCGGTCTGCGACCGCAATGCCGAGCGACTGCGGATCGTCGGCGACCAGTTCGATGTCGCACGGCGCTACACGGACGCAGCGGCGATGTTTGCGGCGGAGAAACTCGACTTCGTCGACGTCGCCACCACGGTGGGCAGCCATCGTGAGCTGGTCGAGATGGCCGCCGCGCACGGCGTTCCCGTCATCTGCCAGAAGCCGTTCGCGCCGACGCTCAGTGATGCCAGGGCGATGGTGGAGGCCTGCCAAACAGCCGGCGTGCCATTGATGGTGCATGAGAACTTTCGCTGGCAGTCGCCGATCCAGGCGGTGCGCGCCGTACTAGACAGCGGCGAGATCGGCACGCCCTTCTTCGGCCGCATCTCCTTTCGCTCCGGCTATGACGTGTTTTCCGGCCAGCCCTATCTGGCGACGGGCAAACGCTTCATCATCGAGGATCTCGGCATTCATATTCTCGACATCGCCCGCTTCCTGCTCGGCGATGTGTCGAGCCTGACCGCGCGGACCGCACGCATCAACCCGGCCATTGCCGGCGAGGATGTCGCCACGATGCTCATGGACCACGCCGGCGGCGCCACTTCGGTGGTCGATTGCAGCTATGCGACCAAGCTCGCCGTGGAGCCGTTCCCGGAAACACTCATCGAACTCGATGGCAGCGACGGCACGATCCGGCTGGCGCAAGGCTACCGGCTGACCGTCACAGGCAAAACCGGAACCAAGGTGAACGACGTCTCGCCACCACTGCTGCCCTGGGCCTCGCGACCATGGCACAACATCCAGGAGAGCGTTGCTGCCATCCAGCAGCACTGGATCGACTGCCTTGCATCAGGCCAGGAACCGGCTACTTCAGGCGCTGACAATCTCAAGACATTTGCCCTGGTCGAGGCCGCCTATGCGGGTGCCGCCAGCCGCGGGCCGGTGCAAATCGACGCCTTGCTCAGATGACGGCTGAGGCTTTCCAGCTGTACGGCACGCGCGCGGCCGAGCCCAAGCCGGTCACGTTGCGCGCGGGCGCGCTGAGTACGGAGCTGGTCAACGGCAATCTGCGCACCATCCGCTATGGCGGCACCGAAGTGCTGCGCGCCATCGCCTATATCGTGCGCGACCGCGACTGGGGCACATACGAGCCTGATCTGACAGATCTGGCGATCGACCAGAAGGATGACCGTTTCTCGGTCAGCTACACGGCAAGCTGCCTCGGCCCGAACGGCAGCCGGCTCGGCTTCCGCGCCACGATCGAAGGCTCCGCCGACGGCAGGCTGGTGTTCGACGTGACCGCGTTGCCAGAGAGCGATTTCGAAACCAATCGCTGCGGCTTCTGCATCCTGCACCCGATCGCCGGCCTTGCCGGCAGCCCGGTGACGGTCGAGCATACCGACGGCGGGGTGGTCGAGACGGAACTGCCCGATCTGATCGACCCTTGGCAGCCGTTCAAGGATTTGCGCGCCATCACGCATCAGGTGCGGCCCGGCGTTGTCGCGCAATGCCGGATGGATGGCGACACATTCGAGATGGAAGACCAGCGCAACTGGTCTGACGCTTCCTATAAGACCTATGTGAGGCCGCTGGCGCTGCCATGGCCCTATGTGCTGCCGGCCAGACAACCCCTGCGCCAGACGATCAGCCTGCAAATCACCGGCGACGCCAACGTGCCTGCCTCGGCAGCGGCGGCCGACCCGGTTCGCGTCGAACTCGGCAAGGCCGGCTCGAAGCTGCCTGACATCGGCGTGGTGATCTATCCCGAGGATGTCGAGGCGGCACTTGCCGACCTGCCGATGCTGGGGAGGCTCGGTCCGCGGCAGCTGCTTTTCCACTTTGATCCGACGCGAGGCCACGGCCTCAACGCGCTGCGCGCCCATGCCCGGCTCGCCGCCGCCTACCCTGTTTCGACGACGCTGGAATGCGTGGTCGCCTGCGCCGGCGATCTCAACGCCGAACTTTCCGATGTCGCCGATATGGTACGCCGGGCAGGCCTGCGGCTCGATGCTGTCGCGGTGTCTCCTGCAGTCGACCGCCAGTCGACGCCGCCGGGCAGTGCCTGGCCGGCATGCCCGCCGCTCGAGGACGTCTACACCGCGGCGCGCCGCGCCTTTCCCGATATCCGTCTCGGCGGCGGCATGTTCAGCTATTTCACCGAGCTCAACCGCAAGCGCGTTCCGGCCCACCAGCTCGATTTCATCACCCACTGCACCTGTCCGATCGTGCATGCCGCCGATGATCTCAGCGTCATGCAATCGCTGGAGGCGCTGCCCTTCATCATCCGGTCCACTCGGGCGATCTTCGGGACAAAGCCGTACCGGATCGGGCCATCGACGATAGCCATGCGCCAGAACCCCTATGGCGGCGCGACCAAGAACAATCCTCAGGGGCAACGCATCGCCATGGCGAACCGCGATCCCCGCCATGCCGCGCAGTTCGCCGCCGCATGGACGATCGGCTATGCCGCGCGCGTCGCGCCGGCGGGCCTGGAGATGCTGACACTGTCCAGCTTCAGCGGGCCGTTCGGCGTGGTCGCGGGATCAGGCGAACCCCTCGCGCAAGGAACGCCGCGGCCGATCTTCCAGGCCATCGAAGGGCTTTGTGAGTTGGCTGGACTGACGCATGTTTCCGCCATGACGAGCGACGAGACGCGGGTCCTGGCGCTGGCCGGCCGCTCTGTCTCGGGCAAGATCATCGTCTGGCTGGCGAATCTGACATCGAACGACGTCCCGGTCGACGCTTCCGCGCTTGGCCAGGGCAATCTCGCAATGCCGCCCTATGCGATTACCAGGATCGGTTACTTCTCGGAATTCATCACATAGAGCGCACGCGAGCGCTCGAGGTGCTTGATCATCGCCTTCTCGGCGCCGTCGGCATCCCCGTGCTCGATGCGATCGATGATCTCCTCGTGCTCGGTCAGCGTGTATTTTTCCTTGCCGGTCCAGATAAGCATTTCAGTGTGGTATTCCTTCAGCCAGCCCAGCGTGGCTTCGCTGACGGCGACATAGATCGGATTGCCTGAAATGGACGCGATCTGGGTATGAAACTTCATGTCGGCGGAGATGAAGGCTTCCGAATCGCCGCGCGCGGCGCGCTGCTCGGCCACGGTTGCCTTCAGCAGTTGCACATCCTCCGATGTAGCCTTTTCCGCGGCTTCCCTGACCATGCCGCGTTCGAAAAAGATGCGCGCGGTCTTCAGGTGCTCCAGCGTGTCCCTGGACGAAGACAGGATGATCTTGGCCGCGCCGTCGACCTGCTTGATGATCGACTTGGCGGTCAGTTGCAGCACCTTGGCGCGCTCGCCATGCGAGATGGCGACGAGCCCCATATTGCTCAGCGCCTGCATGGCTTCACGGATCGCCGGCCGGCCGACCTCGAAGCGCTCCATCAACTCGCGCTCGGACGGCATGTCGTCGCCGGGCTGCAGTTCGCCGCTGGTGATCAGCCGCTTCAGTCTTGCAAAGACTTCGTCGGAAAGTTTGCGCCGGACGATCGGCTCCGAACGGTTCATCGTCGCGAATCACTCCCTTGACCCGGCCCTATCTAGCATTGCCGCTGCGATTCCTGGAATGCCCGTCCGCTGACCGGATTGTAGCCGCCAATTCGGATATTGCTTGCAATACTTATGTACTCATTATACCAGATTTCCTGCGCGACGAAACTTTTTTCGAACCCTTTTCGACCGGCCGATGTCCATGATCACCTTGACCTACCGCATCGAGACGCCAGGCAGCATCGAGTCGCTGGCGGCCAAGATCGCCAGCGACCAGTCGACCGGCACCTTCGTCGCGCTGCCCGGCGAGACGGAGGAACTGAAGGCTCGCGTCGCAGCGCGCGTGCTGGCAATCCGCCACCTGCCTGATGCCGCGCAGCCGTCTCTCCCGGGATCCGGCAACGGGCCCTTCAGGCGCGCTGATGTCGACATCGCCTTTCCGTTCGATGCCATCGGCACCGACCTTGCCGCACTGATGACCATTGCCATCGGTGGCACATATTCGATCAAGGGGCTCACCGGCATTCGTGTCATCGATATGAAGCTGCCGGAACAATACCGGGGCGCCCATCCCGGCCCACAATTCGGCCTCGCTGGCAGCCGCAGGCTGACCGGCGTCGAGGACCGTCCGATCATCGGCACCATCGTCAAGCCGGCGCTGGGCCTCCGGCCGCATGAGACGGCCGCGATGGTGGGCGAACTGATCGAGGCCGGCGTCGATTTCATCAAGGACGACGAGAAGCTGATGAGCCCTGCCTATTCGCCGCTGGCGGAGCGGATAAAGGCGATCATGCCGCTCGTCCTCGACCATGAACAGAAGACCGGCAAGAAGGTGATGTATGCCTTCGGCATCTCGCATGCCGATCCCGACGAGATGATGCGCAACCACGATCTGGTGATCAAGGCCGGCGGCAATTGTGCCGTGGTCAACATCAACTCAATCGGCTTCGGCGGCATGGCGTTCTTGAGGAAGCGCTCCGGCCTGGTGCTGCACGCCCACCGCAATGGCTGGGACATCCTCACCCGCCATCCCGGCCTCGGCATGGATTTCAAGGTCTGGCAGCAGTTCTGGCGGCTGCTCGGCGTCGACCAGTTCCAGATTAATGGCATTGCCTCGAAATACTGGGAACCAGATGCATCCTTCGTCCGCTCCTTCAAGGCGGTAACCACGCCGATCTTCTCGCCTGACGATTGCGCGCTGCCGGTGGCCGGTTCCGGCCAGTGGGGTGGACAGGCACCCGAGACCTATGAACGCACCGGGCGAACGGTCGATCTCCTTTATCTCTGCGGCGGCGGCATCGTCAGCCATCCGGACGGACCGGGCGCCGGCGTGCGCGCCGTACGTCAGGCCTGGCAGGCGGCTGTGGACGGCATTCCGCTGGCCGATTATGCCCGCAGCCATGCCGAACTAGCGCGGTCGATTGAAAAATTCGGCGATGGCAGGGCGGCCTGACACCCATGCAAGACCTGCTGCTCAGCTACTATGGCGACGACCTCACCGGCTCGACCGATGTAATGGAAGCACTCGAGCTTGGTGGCGTCCCGACCGTGTTGTTCATGCGCCAGCCGGACGCCGAGCAGCTTGCACGGTTTTCGCACTGTCGTGCGGTTGGCCTCGCTGGCACCAGCCGCAGCGAGACCCCGCAGTGGATGGACACGCATTTGCGTGACGCGTTCGCCTGGCTGAAGGCGCTGAGAGCCGATATCTGCCATTACAAGGTCTGCTCGACCTTCGATTCAAGTCCGGTAATCGGCAGCATCGGCCGGGCAATCGAGATCGGCCGCTCGGTCTTCGCACAGGACAGCGTGCCCATGCTGGTCGGCGCACCGCAGCTCAGACGCTACACTGCCTTTGGCCACCTGTTCGCGGCCTATCGCGACCAGTATTTCCGCATCGACCGTCATCCGGTGATGAGCCGCCATCCGACGACGCCGATGAATGAGTCCGACCTGCTGATTCATATGTCGCGACAGACCGGACTCTCCTTGGGATTGCTTGACCTGGCGACGCTGCAGTCCACATCGCGATCGCAGGCATTCGATCGCCTCGTGGAGAACGGTGCCGCCATCGTTCTTATCGACGTCGATAACCGGGAGACCCAAGCCCTTGCTGGCAAGGAAATATGGCGGGTTCGCAAACCGGGCGGTTCCATCGTCGTCGGCTCGTCCGGAATCGAATATGCGCTGTTGACCGAGTGGGCGTCGAGGGGCATCGCCAACGCTGGGCCACGCTTTGCGCCGCCGGGTGCCGTCGACCGGGTGGCCGTCGTGTCGGGCAGTTGCTCGCCGACCACCGAACGACAGATCCGGCATGCCCTGTCCGACGGTTTCGACGGCATTGAGGTCGACCCTGTCGAATTGGTTTCGGAGGGGTCGGTGCAGGCGATTGCGCGTGCGGCGGCAAAGGGCCGCGCCAGTCTGCAAGCCGGGCGCAGCGTCATCCTCTATACGGCACTTGGCCCCACCGCCGACAGGGGCGCCGAAATCGACCGGGAGGATGGTGCCCGCCACAAGCTTGGCCGCGGCCTTGGTGCGCTGCTGCGCCAATTGACGGAGGAGCAGAGCTTGCGGCGCGTGATCATCGCAGGCGGTGACACGTCAAGCCATGCGCTGGGACAAATGGGCGTAGACGCGCTGACCGTCAGGATGCCCCTGCCCGCCTCGCCCGGTTCCCCGCTTTGCGTAGCCCATTCCAGCATCGATGCGATCGACGGGCTGGAGGTCGCGTTGAAGGGCGGGCAGGTAGGAACCGACCGCTATTTCTCGTCCATCCGTGACGGCCTTCAGAATTGACCATGGCGTTGCGCTGGGACATTGCGAAACCTGGGGAGACATGCACAGTCGATTAGGGCTTGCGCCTGAGCACCAAGCGAGCACATGTCTGCTCGAAAGTCGACCGGCAGAGCCCCTCCGGAACAGGCCTTTAGACTAAGCATTGGTTGAGCGACGACCGCTTTCGAAAAAGGCTGCGCTTCGCCAGGATGGCAGACATGCTGCGCAAGCGAGCCACCCCGCCTGACTACTCAAAATGACCGCTTTCGGGGACTGGCTACGGCGGGCTCTACAGCTGATTGAGGCGCATTGCGGACCCGCCTTTGCGCAAGCTGTTCTACGCCAGAGCCCTCTCGCCCTTTGAAACGGATTTACAAACCGCGACCTAGGTGTAGATCGAACCTGCAAGCTCAGAGAGAAAGAATGTCCAGCGTAAGCGGAAGTAAGAATGGAACAGCGCGGCAATCGCCGCCGAAGCTTTGCTATTGCCGTATCCTCACTCCCACTCAATTGTTGTAATCGAGCTAGGCTATTGATCTAGCTAGGTTTTTTCTTGTTTGCCGCTCGGCGGCACGCTCGCTCCCGTCTTGAAAAGTACCGTCATCTTTGAGGTCGAGTTTTTGTGTCGCCACGAGTTCATTCAGGCCTTTTGGTAGAGTTTTGGCTGATGCCATGACTGTCTCCCCTTCGAGGACCGTTTTCGCTTCACCACCTTTAAAGCGAGGCAGCCTGCGAGGCATGGGTAGCAAGGCGGCATCCTTCCCACCGGCGTTCTCGGTCAGCAAGTTCGCCGACAACTGTAGCGCCAAGCCGGCTACACGAAGTCTATCCAGGACCGCTCTTTCGCCCGCTTTGAGGTCTCGTTGCCCGCGAGGTAGACTGCTCGCATGACCTTCAGGCTTATCTTGCTTGGCACCTCGGCCAGCGTGCCCTCGGCCGAGCGCAATCACCCGGCGCTGCTCGTTGAAGCCGGCAGTCAGCGGGTGCTGGTCGATTGCGGGGAAGGCACCCAGCGTCAGCTTCTGCGTAGCGGCGCCGGATTCAGGCGACTTGATCGCCTGCTCCTCACGCACGCGCATCTCGATCACGTGCTCGGGATTCCAGGCTTGTTCTCGACGCTTCGGCTTCGGCATGGCGAGGACCTTGTAATCATTCATGGCAGCGCCGACACCCTCGACGTCGTCGCCCGCATGCTCGCTGGCCTTTGGGGTGAGGGACGCGCGCCGATCCCGCTGAAACTCGTGCCGCTTGTCCCCGGACGCGTGTTCGAGGTGGATGAGTTCACAGTCGACTGCTTTCAAGTTCGCCATCGCGACACCGACAGCTACGGCTTCATCTTCGAGACGCCGGCGCGCCGTCATCTCCGTCCGGACCGCTTGGCAGCTCTGGGCGTGCCAGACGGTCCGATCCGGAAGGACTTGGCCGAAGGCCGCCCAATTTCTCTCCCCGACGGCAGAATGATTGCTCCCGAAGCCGTCCTCGGACCACCCGAAGCCGGCAAGAAACTGGTCATTGTAGGCGACGTCGAAACCACCGATGGATTGGCCGACCAGGTGAGCGGCGCCGACCTGCTGGTCATCGAAGCCACATTCCTGGAACGAGATGCAACGATGGCGCGCGACTACGGACATCTGACAGCTGCGGAGGCAGCTTCGCTGGCAGCGACCAGTGAGGTAAAGCAGCTCGTTCTTACGCACATCTCCGGCCGCTATCGCGACGAAGAAATTCTGGCGGAAGCCGTCCGGACATTTACGAACAGCCTTATCGCAACGGATTTCACGACCCTCACCGTCTAGTGACAGAGGTATGACGTTCAGAATTGGCATCATCTCGGATACGCACGGATTGCTGAGGCCGGAGGCGGTGCGTTGCCTGGCCGGGGTCGACCACATCATTCATGGGGGAGACATCGGCCGCCCCGAGATCATCACAGCGCTTCGCGGTATCGCACCGGTTACCGCAATCAGAGGTAACGTGGACACCGGTGGGTGGGCTGTGGAATACGCAGAAACCAAGCTCGTACGCCTCGCCGGGCGAGCAATCTACGTACTTCATGATCTCAAGACGCTGCGGATCGATCCGGTTGTCCAGGGCATCGATTTGGTCGTGTCCGGTCACTCGCATGTGCCGAGGATGGAGACAGTGGATGGCGTGCTTTATTTGAATCCAGGCAGCGCTGGCCCACGACGGTTCAAGCTGCCTGTCACCCTTGCGACGGTCGACATTACTCGGGGCAGCATACAGCCCGCGATGCGGAGCTTGGTAAACGGCTGAACCAATTCAGCGCACACTTAATATACGTCCGCGCCTATATCCGACTGTCTCCTGAATTTATCACAAGATGGCCAGGCGCGCCGCAACGCGGAGAGAAGCATTTTTCAGGACTGGTTGGCGGGAGTTCTCGCCGCGGGCGGTGTTGGACTGCTCCGTCATTTCTGGCGAAACGCTGAGTGGAACGACACAACCAGCGGGCCTAAAATGTAGTCGAGCGCCGTGCGTTGGTCGGTAACGACCATGACTGACGCCGGCATGCCCGGATAAAGCGCGATCTGTGGGGCCGCGGCCAATTCCACCGGATCGACCGCTATGTCCGCGAGGTAATAGGGAAAGCCGGTTTTGGTGTCGGTAATGCGATCCGCCGAAATGCGGGTGACGCGTCCATGAATTGTGGGTATCGAACGCTGCTTGTATGATGTGAAGCGAACTTCGGCGGCCATGTTGGGCCGCAGGTTCGATATATCCTCGACGCGAACCTGTGCCTGGACGATCAGCGAGTTCTCGGTCGGCACGATGTCGAGGATGGTCTGGCCCGGCGCCACGATCGCACCGATCGAAAAGACGCTGAGATCCATCACTTGGCCATCATAGGGCGCGCGCACTTCGGCCCGGTCCATGGCAGCCCGGGCGGCGAACATCTTGGGTACGAGGTCGGAAAGATTCGATTGCGTATCGATCAGCATGGCCGACAGCTTGGTCCGACGCTCATTGGTCAATTGGGCGATCTGGCTCTCGAGTTCGGCTTTGCTCTGTTGGCTGCCGCCGATTGCGCCGAGGTTATCGTCGATCAGGCCTTGCAAATCCGAGGCGGACCTTTCCAGTTCCAGGATGCGTGGCCGGGTCGTCAATCCGGCCTTGAGCAGCTTCGACAGGCTGGCCTTCTCCTCGATCGTCGACTTGAGCTGAGCCTGGTAGGATTCGACCCGAGACTGCTTGCCCCGTATCTGCTCCTCGAGCTCAGCAATGCGACGCTCGAGTATCTGTTTGGCGCCGGCCATCGAGGCACGCTGGGTTTCCAGATCGGCGATCTGATTAGCCATTGCATCCTTGAGGTAGTCCTCGTGCTCTTTGAGAGTGTCCTCGGGGAAGGCAACAGCCTCGCTGCCGTCCAGTTCGGCCCTGATCCTGGCATCGGTTGCGCGCAACAGCGCATATTGCTGGGCATAGAGATTGAATTCGGACCGGGTCCTGGTGTCGTCCAGCTTCAGCATTATGTCGCCTTTCCTGACGACGTCGCCATCCTTTACGCGGATCTCCTTCACCGTCCCGCCGTCGAAATGCTGTACGCTCTTTCGATTGCCTTCCACCTTGACGATGGCGTCGGCGAGCACGGCGCCGTTCAGAGGGGCAAAAGCTGCCCAGCCGCCGAAAATTCCGAAAAAGGCCACTATGATCAGCAGACCGATATAGGCCGGCACCCGGATGGAATCCGGAGCCGGGATGCCGGCCTCGCCGGGCAGGCTATGGTAAGTGAGGGCGCTGTCGCTCATCGAACTCTCCGACCACATTTCATTGGGTCGCCACCGCGATTGGAGCCGCGCGCTGGTTGAGCAGCGCCACGATCTCGTTTCTCATCCCGAAGGCATCGACGGCGCCATCGCGCAACAGCAGGATCTTGTCGACATTCGCCAAGGTCGAGGGCCGGTGCGAGACGATGATCACCGTGCTGCCGCGGCGCTTCAGCTCAATCGCGCAATCACTCAGCGCGCGGTCGCCATCGGCGTCTAGATTGGAGCTCGGCTCATCGAGAATGATCAGTTTCGGCGTTCCGAACACCGCCCGGGCAAGAGCGATCCGTTGCCGGTATCCTCCCGACAGCACTGCGCCGCCTTCGCCGATCTGAGTCTCGTAACCCTGCGGCAGGCGAATGATCATCTCGTGCACGCCGGCGAGCCGCGCGGCATCGATCACCTCCTGGTCGACATTGGTCTTGAAGCGGCCGATGTTGGCCGCGATCGTATCGGAGAAGAGTTCGATATCCTGCGGCAGGTAACCAACGTGATCACCGAGTGCGTCGTGCCCCCATTGCGACAGGTCGGCACCATCCAGCCTGACTGTGCCGCGGCTGGGTTGCATGACGCCGGCAAGGTGGCGCGCCAGGGTCGACTTGCCGGCGCCGGAAGGGCCAACGATTCCGAGCGCCTCGCCAGCCTCCAACCGAAACGACACGTCGCGCAGAAGCACTTTCTGCTGGCTTTGAATTGCAAAGCTTACCTGCTCGACTGAGATCGTGCCGCTGGGCCTGGGCAGGTTGAACGCCCTTTCGTTCCGCGCGCCTCCGTCGACCAGCTTCTCGACCCTTGCCAACGCTGCCCGAGCCAGGATCAGGCTGCGCCAGAGGCCGACGATCTGCTCGACAGGCTGCAACCCCCTGCCCAGCAGGAGACTCGCCGCGAACATGGTGCCGCCGGTAATCTGCCTTTCGATGACCAGATACGCGCCGAGGCCGAGGATCAGCGATTGCATGGTGAGCCGCAGGAAGCGGATCAGGCCCGACATCAGAGCGGCACGGTCGCTTGCCTCAGCCTGGCGCCGCAGTGCCAGATTGCGGTCGCGGCCCCAGCGGCGGATGAGACCGTCGATCATTCCCATGGCGCGAACGACTTCCGAGTTCCTGAGGCTCATTTCGGTGAAGTTATAGTTGTTCGTCGCCAGCTCGTTGGCCTGCTTTAGCGGCGAGCGCACGAGATACTCGTTGAGCACGGCCATGCCGATCAATAGCAACGAGCAGCCCAATGCGAAGAAGCCGAGCCACGGATGCAGCAGGAAGATGATGCCGATATAGATGGGCGACCATGGCAGGTCGAACAGGGCGTGGATGCCGCTGCCGGTGATGACCTGCCTGAACGTGTCGAAGTCGCGGATTGGCTGGCTAGGCGAGGAGCCGGGCGACGGAGTTTCGACGGACGCGGCGAGGATCTTTACCGAAAGCAGCCGGTCGAGCCGCGCGCTGGCGCGTGTCAGGATGGCGGCGCGCACAAGGTCGAGGCCCGCAAGAGCCAGAAAAGCGGCAAGCAACACCAGGGTGAGCATCACCAGCGTGGTCTCGCTGCCGCTGGTGACCACCCGGTCGTAGATCTGAAGCATGTAGAGCGGGGATGCGAGATAAAGCAGATTGATCGCCAGGCTGAACGCCGCCGCAAATAGGAAATAGCGGCGGCAGGCGCGAAGCGCTTCCCGTACCGTCTTGAATTTGCTGTCGAGACCCAAAATACCTAGCGGAGAACCGCCCCCTGTCCAAAATGCATGCCCGGACCCGATACTACTCCTGATCCTTCAACGGGCCACCCGATCTGCACGTAAAGCTTCCGTAAACCTTAATTCGTAAGCTAAACGCTCGAATTCGTAAGCTAAACGCTCGACCGGCGCAGAAACCGGGCGAGCCGCGCGTGATTGCGGCCTCGCTCTCTTTCCGTCACACGAACTCGCTCGTTCCCCCGGCTACGCCCGTCAGCGTGAACTCCGGATTGTAGGTGACGACGGTATGGCCTTCGCCATCATCGGCAAGCTTGAAGGCGTTTGCATCATAGGTGCCGAGCAAATGCAGCGTGGCATTGTGGGCGCCGTCGGAGACCGTCAACGTGCCGCCGCTGCCGTCCTGGCTGGCCTGATAGGCAACCGTCGTGCCGGTGCCGAACAAGACATCGTTGAGGTCCAGCTTGTCGTCGTTGGTGATGCCGCCGATCCGTCCGCTGTAGTCAAAGGAGTCATCGAGTTCCAGCGTGCCGGCCGCGTTCTGCGCGAAGGTGACATCCGTCGACGACGCTGCGCCGAATTCCAGCTTCGACAGGTTGCCGATCGTGGCATCGCCGTCGCCGGTGACTTCACCGTGGATGACGACGTTGCCGCCGTTGGTCGAGAGCATGCCGGAATTCGCGATCCCGCCGGCGACGATCATGCCGCCCGAACCGGTTGCTTCAAGCGTGCCGGAGTTGATGACGACGCTGCCGCCGGTGTCGATGACCAGGGCGTTGGTGCCCGAAGCGATGATGGTGCCCCTGTTGTCGAGGCCGAGCATACCATCGCCCAGCTGGCCGGCGCCCGAGATCGTGTTGTTTATATTGATCAGCGAGACGTCCGGACCGGTGCCGGAGATGACGTTGAAGGCACTGTCGGACAGGTCAATCTGTCCGCCGCCTTGCAGGGTCGCCCCATGCTGGATGACCTGCAGCAGCGTATCGCCGCCGGTCGACTCGAGCGAGATGAGGCCGCTGTTGTCAATTATGCCGCTCAGCGGCAGCAGAGCGCCGTCGCCGATTGTCATGGTGCCTGAATTGTTGACCACCGGTGTCTGGTCGAAGACGAAATTGCTTCCAGTCAGCGCGCTCGAGTGGACGCCATCCAACGTGATCGACTGTCCGTCGCCGAGCGTTATCACCGCATTGCCGTGGGCGTCATCGGCGATATGCGTCTGGAGGTCGGCGAAGTCTGCCAATCCGTTATAGCCGATGAGATCGATCTGGTCGGCGGCCGCATCGAAGTTGTGCACTGTGTCGGCACCGATCGGTTGCGAGAAGACGAAGAGATCGTTGCCGTGGGAGCCGGTGAGCACGTCGTCGCCGGACCAGGCAAAGATCGGCGAGCCCGGGGCATAGGCCTCGACATTGTCGGCGATGGACGCACTGCCCAAGGTGCCGTCGGCGTTGGTCCAGGTCATCTGGACGTCGAGCACGGCGGCGCCGGTGAATTCAGGCGGCGTGGTGACGGTCAGGCCGTGCAGGTCGTTGGTCTGTGTCGTCCAGCTTCCGTCGGCGTTATGGGTTGCGCCGTTGATGGTCCAGCCCGAGGGCACGTCCGCCACTGTGACGGTGATGAGGGCACCTTCATGCGAGGGATCGGTCAGGGCAAGGTTGATAGGCTCGCCGGAGGTGCCGGCGGGTGCGGAAAACTTGGTACTGCTCTGATTTCCACCGTTTGTGTTGAAGATTACAGGGTCCGACGCGGTTGCAGCGTTGCTCGCATTATCTACAACTCTGGCACTTATCTTGTGCGTGTCGTTGTTGATGGTTGTGAACGGAGTCTGGCCATCAGTGAACGTGTGGATATAGTTCCCATTTACTGCTGCCTGCAGTTCGGCGGCGGTGAACGTGTATATGACGGTTGGAGGCCCGCTATTGACGCTATCAAGAATTTGGACGCTTTGAATTCCGCTGGCGTCGGTTGCGTGTACAGTGAATGTCGAGTCCTGGTGACTCGGCGAAAGCTGGTGGTTTATCGAGACGCTGGGAGGTGTTGTATCGCCGCCCGTCACATTGACCGTCGCGGTGGCTGTACTGGTATCCGCGCCTCCGTTGGCCGTACCGTCTCCATCCACCAACGTGTAGGTCACCGTCTTGGCGATGGTGGGGCTGGTCGCGTTGGAATAAAGGATGTGATCGGCAAGCGCCTGTACCGCTGCGGGAGTGGCACTGGCGTTCAACGTGACGACGAGATTCGATCCATTCGAGCCACCTGCAAACGTTCCGATTAACGTGCCTTGGTAGGTGACGTTGCTGCCACTGGTGCCGATCTGGCCCGCGCCGTTGCCCTGGTTCTGGATCGTCAATTGGTCCGCCGCCGTGCCGTTTGTGGTAAAAGCGACGGTCAGCGAGCCGCCGCCGAAATCGGCCGAGTCGATATCCGTTACCGTTCCCGAAGGCGCGATAGCTGCGCCTGCCGATCCGGCCGTGTAGTTGATACTTGTGGAAGTTCCTGAGCTTCCACCGTTCAGATCCAGTGCTGGTGCGTCGTTGGTGCCGAGGATGTCGATGTGCACCGAAGTGTGAGTGCCGTCGGCGCTGACAACGTCAAAGTCTTCGTTGTAATGCTGACCGGCGACGAACTCGTCATGCGCCGAGGACGCGGCATAAGTCCAGGCACCGGCCGCGTTGATGGCGAAGGTGCCATAGGTCCCAGCGGTGCCGCCTTGGGCGACGAAAGTTGCCGGGCTGTCGACGTCCGAGATTGTCAGCGAACCACCGGTGCTGATCGCCGCCGTCGTATTGCCCTCGATCCGGTTGACCGAGGCGGAGGAGAACACGGCCGCGTCATTGGTGCCCAGGATATCAATATGCACCGAGGTGTGAGTGCCGTCGGCGCTGACGACGTCGAAGGTGTCGGTGTAGGTGGTGCCGGCGGCGAACTCGTTGTGGGCCGAGCTTGC
>NZ_JAPYKS010000032.1:0-44696 GCF_037179605.1 Mesorhizobium salmacidum (SeqCode) | reverse complement strand
GCCGCTTCGCGGTTGCCGCCGACCATGTAGACGTATCGGCCGAAGCGCGTGTAGGTCAAAACGATATGACCCGCCAGCAGGAATACACCCAGTACGATGATGATCCACGGAAAGCCGGCTATCGTGCCGGAACCCAGAGTCGTAACCAGATCGGGAACGGCATAGGCGATCTGGCCGCGCACCAGAAGCGCGCAAATGCCAGCGCCGATCTGCATCATGGCAAGTGTCATGATGAACGAGGGAATTCCTATCAGCGTCGTGCCGAAGGCGTTGACCAGGCCCAGGAAGGCGCAGATGAGCAGCGCCAACCCGATCGCTGCATAGCCTGGCAGCGGGATGTTGGGAATGTTGACGTAGGATTCCTGCATGGTGAAATAGGCAACGGCAATGCCGGTAGCATTGGCGATAGCCGCTACCGAAAGATCTATCTCGGCACAGAGGATGACAAAAGTGAGCCCCACGGCGATGACGCCCGTGACGGAAATCTGCGTCAGCACGTTGACCCCGTTGTCGACGCTGAGGAAAGATGGGCTGGCGATGCTGAAGAACGCGAGCAAGATGATCAGCGTCGCGAAAGGCGCAATGTTGCGCATCCGGTTGCGCAGGAAGGCGCCAGCCCGCGACGGGGACCCTTTTACGGCTTCCTGAACCGGCATTATCATTTGCGTTCTCCCTCAAGCGGCGTCGAGCAGCCGGTCCTTGCTGATCGTTTCGCCGGCGAACTCGTGCACGATGCGGCCTTTCTTCATGACGATGACACGGTCGGCGAGCGACAAGACGGTTTCGGGCTCGGCCGAGACAACAATGACAGCAAGGCCCTGGTTGCGCAGAGCACGTACGATCTTCACAACATCGTCTTTGGCGCCAACATCCATGCCTCGGGTCGGCTCGCTCAAGATCAGCACCTTAGGGATGTATGTCAGCCATTTCGCCAGCGCGACCTTCTGCTGGTTGCCGCCGGAAAGACTGGCGAGCAGCGCCATCACATTCGACGGACGGATATTCAGCAGTTCGACATGGCGGCTGGCGATCTCGCGCTCGGCTGCCGGCTTCAACCAGAGGCGTGAGATGCGGCCAAGCACGCTGATCGAGACATTTTTATAGACCGGTTCCTGGTAGAACAGCATGGAACGGCGGCTCTCCGGCACGAAGGCGATTCCCGCCCGGCGAGCGTGCGCCGTGTTGCGAAAACGTTTCGCCGCGCCCTCAATGGCCAACGTCCCGGTGCTCGGCTTGAGCTTGCCGAACAATGTCCGCGCCAGCTCGACCTGGCCGCAGCCCATAAAACCGTAGATGCCGAGAATCTCGCCGGCCCGCGCGTCAAGCGACACATCGGCGAAGGCGCGCCCCACCGCAAGACCTCGCGCCGAGAGGATTACGGGCGCCGCGGACTTGCTATTGAGAGCGATCGCGCCGGTATAACTTTCCTCCAGCTCCTCGTGACCACTGCCGATCATACGTTCGATAACCCAGCCTTTGTCGATCAAGGCCGCGGCTTCGGTGACAACACGGCGCCCGTTGCGGAAGATGGTCACCCTGTCGGAAACTGATAGGATGTCGTCGAGGAAATGGGAAATGAACACGATGCTGCGGCCGCTCGCGCGAACACCGCGAAGCACCTCGAACAGGCGATGCACCTCTGGGGGCGACAGCGCCGAGGTAGGCTCGTCTAGTATGATGATCCGCGCTCCCGAGAAAAGCACGCGGGCGAGTTCGACCAGTTGCTGGAGGCCGATCGACAATGATCCCATAGACGCGCGAGGATCGACCTCGATGCCAAGATTGGCGAGTTGTTCCCGCGCTGCGGCCACCATGCCGGACCAATCAATCAATCCTGCCTTCGTCGGCTGCTTTCCGAGAAAGACATTTTCGGCAACTGTGAGATCTGGAACGACGCTCAGTTCCTGATGCACCATGCCGATGCCAGCCGCAAGCGCATCACGGGCCGAGCGGAAATGGACCTGCTCTCCGTCGATGAACATGCGGCCGTGATATTCGGCGTGCACACCGGCGATGATCTTCATCAGGGTCGATTTGCCGGCGCCGTTTTCCCCAACGAGCCCATGGATCTCGCCGGCGCGCAACACGAAATCCACATCGTGCAGCGCCACCACGCCGCCAAAGGATTTTGATATCCCCTCCATGCGAAGGCGCGGCGCTACCGCTCGCAAGGGGGCTTCAGCTTGAGTGTTCATTTTGTCCGCGTGGCGATTCCAGTGGCTGCGCGAATGGCTGGCGGATGATCCGCCAGCCATTCGGGACGAAGATCAGATCAGGAAATGGTCTTCCATCCATTGCATGCCGCCGGCATTTTCCTTGGTAACCACGGGACCGTCGGTTACAACGCTTTTTGGGATTCCTTCGCCTGACTTCTCGCCACCTGTCACGGCGGCGACGCCGGCGACAATGGCGCCGCCATGAATACGGCAGGATGGATTGCGCACGGTGGCGTGCATGCGACCTTCGGCAACGGCGGCTATTGCAGGGGGCATGGCGTCGCAACCGCCGATCTTGATGTTGGTACGGTTATGGGCCTTCATGACGTTGTATGCTGCAAGCGCCATGTCGTCATTGTGGAAATAAGCCGCGTCAATCTGCGGATATTTCGTAAGATAGGTCTCCCATAGCCGCGCCACCTTGGTGACGTCCCAGTCGGCCGGCTGGTTTTCCAGAACCTCGATATCGGGATGCTGTTTGACGATGGATTCGAAGCCCCGGTTTCGCCCTTGGGCGCCCGTGTGGCCGAGCGCGCCCTGCGTGGTGATGACCTTGCCCTTGCCGCCAATGGCGGTGATGAGCGCCTGTGTCACCGATGATCCCATGAATTCATTGTCAGGCGCGAGGAAGCTGTGCACATTGATCTTGTCGAGTGGCGCAATCAGCGTGTCCATGTCGATGACCGGGATCCCGGCGTCGATCATCTTTTGCACCGGCTGCACCAGCGTGCCGATGCCAAACGCCTGGATCGCCACGAAGTCCCATTTCTGGGAAGCCATGTTGTCGATCGCCGCGCGCTGCTTTACCGCATCGAGTTCGCCGTCGAACCAAGTCACCTCAACGTTGAACAATTTGCCCCAGTATTCCGCCGCCGCCTTGCCCTGGGCGCACCAAGTCGCCTGAAGTCCGGCGTTCGAGAACGCTGCCTTGAGCGACTTTTCGGAACGGCCTGAGGCAGCGGCGGCGGCGCGGGCCTGGCTGATCCCGAAGCCGCCTAGAAGAGCAGCGGCGCCGCCAACAGCCGCTGCTGTCAGAAAAATACGTCGGTCGTCGTCTATTGTGTTTTTCATAATTCCTCCCAGCACGGGTCATGGAAATGCGACCCGTGAAGGCATTATGGCCCCGCCGATGTTGCGGTCAAGCTTCCGAGACAACGTCGCTCGACCTCCTCACGGAATCCAAGGTTAGGGGTATTACAGCCCTGGCGCGTTCAGGGACCGACTATTCTTTAAGACCGACCAAGCAATGATCGAGGACGCAAAGACCCGCTCCAGTACGCTACACGGAGCGAGCCTCTTCCTTCTTGAAACACGGGCTCAGATAAAGCGGTGCTCCGGGGTCAGGAGACTGCACAATCTCAGGATTTCCCCGGGCTCGACGGGAATGCAAGTAAGTCTTCCGGATAGCTCCGCCGCCGAATGGTGGGCATGCCAGGTCGGCACCGCAACTCTTGTATAGATGGCTTGTATTCATCCCGCTTCGCCATCATGGTTGGATTGCCGGGAGGAACCCGGCATGGCCCGGTTGCACTTCCCCGAAGAAGCTAGTCCCCCCGATGCAACCGGGCCGCTGATTTGGCCAGCCTGTGATGATAGCTGAGCTCCTCGCGCAGGTTCTCCGACCAACGTTGCTCTGAAGCTTGATCGAATATACGTGCGAGCCCTTCAGCCAAGGACTCGAATGCTTCCGGCGCTCCTCGATAGCGTTCAACGCGAGAAGGTTATGCGCCGCAGCTGGCGGGGTCTATTCCCGGAGACCTGACGTCCTCACGGACTGGCAGGGCGAATAGTCTCCTCCTCGGGATGCAAATACAATTTGCCCCAGTGAGAGCATCCCTGCGATGTCCGAAGAACGCGTTCAACGCCGCCTTGCTGCCATTCTGGCCATCGACGTGGTTGGCTATAGTCGCCTCGCGGAGCGCGACGAGGTGGGTACCTTGGCTACACTCAAATCTCGGCGTCGAGAGATCCTTCAGCCTCCTTGCGAGACATGTACCTCGAAGGCCTTCGCAAGGCTGGCTTTCCGGAATGACTAACTTTTTTACTCGACGGAGATTTGCCAGCTTCACGCCCGACACGTCGACAACGGTTCCGTCGAAGAAGTCGTGATAGAGATTGGCGATGCCGTAGAGGTGTGCGGCTGACCTGGCCCGCAGCACCCGCCCATTGATCCTCACAATCCGCGGACACGCCGAATCGGCCGACAAGACTGTCGCCGCTGCCGGGTGAGACGACGGTGACGAACTTGTCGGCGAACATGTCGAAGCGGAAGTCGGAGTAAGCAAGCTGCGCCTGCGGTGTCAGCGACCACTTGCTGGACAGCGCGATCTTCTGGCCGCTTTCGATGCTGAGGGCATAGACGAAGCCGTTGTTGCCATCGGCCAGTGGGCCGAGCGTAACCGACCGGAATCGCTGTCATACTAGCTGGTCAATGGTTCGATACCACTGACTACTCTCTTTCCCGCCCAAGCCTTGAATGCGGCGGTCGGGGTCGTGGTTATCGGGTTTGTGACAATTGACTGGAGTGTTCCGGCCATTGGTATTTTTCCTGTGTGTGGCCACGGGACGACTTGACGGACTCACCGGTAGGTTTAGTTTGGTGATCGTTCTCATGTGCCTGGCCGTGCTTCCCTGTGGCTTGGTGCATCAACGGCGGTGATTCGGGAATCACCGCCGTTTGCATTCGGACACTTAGAAACCCAGCTAGCACAGGCGTTTTTTCTTCGAGCGACAGAAGCAGTTTCGCGCTTTTTGCTTAGGCGAGGCCGGCTTCACCCATCCGCTGATAGGTCAGGCGCCTGTCGCGGGCCTTGCGAAGCAAGTCTTCAGCGTGTTCTGCATCCGAGACTTTCAGCGCCGCGCGTCGATTGTAGCGGAAATCGAACTCGGCCAAGTAGCGGTGAAGATAGGCTTCGCCGCAATGCTTGTACACGCTGGTCATGCCGCGCTTGAAGACTGAGAGCACGTTCTCAATCGTGTTTGAATGGAGCGATGCGCCGTTCTCATAGCGGACGTATTCGCCACCGGAATGGTTGGTCGTCTTGCGCGAGGCGTATTGCTCGCCGGTCACGGTATAGAGCTTGGATTGGTCGGTGTAGAGCGCCGAGTTGCGGTCGGCATTGTGCTCGCGGCGCGACGTAAGGATCCGAGAAGCCGTAGCATGCCGCGTACCGCGGCATCGCATTCCTGCTAGCGAAACTTCGCATTTCCGGACACTTCATATAGGCCGCGATTCGCCGCGGCCCAGCCGCGGGCACGGGCACGGGCACGGGCTTATAGCCTTAGGCCATGATGCGCGCTGGTTGTGACCGCGTTGATAACAGTTGCTGGCTGGCGGCCACCACGGCGCTCCCATCTCTACACCGCCGGCAGGCGCTCGGCGCCCAGTGGTGCAAGGATGTCCCCATCCGCTTCTTCGTCGGCGGGGCAGAGGACTGCTTTCAGCACCATATTCGATCTGCCGGCCCAACTAGAAGGCCATTGCGATCGTCTAGCAACTGGTCTTGCACACGCCGTCCTGCGGGCGGTGCGTTGTGAGCGCGGCATCCACTCGATTCTTGCTGGAATTACGGCTAGCTTGGGCGACAGATGGCTCAGTTGTGGTCGGTGAATCACAATCAGACCGCCCGTCAAGGAATTGATGGGCAGCACCTTTGGTCCCCCAAGACCGAGGGCAATGGCGCGCGAAGTGAGTTCCACAACAAACGTGGGCTGTGCGGCGCCGGCGACCAATCGACTGGCTATATGGGCACGATACCGGAATTCGCCTTCACCGCTCCGAACCAATGGAGTTCGGAGACACCGCAACTTTTTGGACTTAAGAGGGATGATTTCTGCCGATCTTTTGGATACCACATTCCCCTTCGATCCTTCTCAAAACGACAACAAGGAGTCTCGGCCCGCTCCCACCGAGGCGATATTCGCCAAATTATCAAGTTTCGGACTCAGATAATCAGAAACCCTGTCTGACAGGCATCCACAGAAATAATACATACTGAAAATGGCGGCCTCATTTTTCAAAACCAGGATGGTTTCGAAGCCGGCGCGTCGCTAACGGTCCTCAAGGCGAGAATTCTAAGAGACGTTCAACAATGACCCAGCACGCAGAAAACGCTCGAATTCTCATGTACAGCCACGACACGTTCGGGCTCGGCCACTTGCAGCGCTGCCGGACGATCGCGCATTCGCTGGTCGAGGATTTCCGCGGACTTCAGGTGCTTATCATTTCGGGTGCGACTATCGCTGGCGCCTTCGACTACCGCGCCCGAGTCGACTTCGTGAAGATCCCCAGCGTCATCAAGTTGCGCAACGGCGAATACACCTCGCTGGAAAAGGATATTGATCTGCATGACACCCTGAGGCTGCGCCAGTCGATCATCCGCCACACAGCCGAGACCTTCCGGCCGGATATCTTCATCGTCGACAAGGAACCGCTCGGCCTGCGCGGTGAGATTGAGGATACGCTGTCCTACCTCAAGACGCGGGGAACCACGCTGGTGCTTGGCCTGCGTGAGGTGATGGATGCGCCACACCTGCTCGAAGCAGAGTGGGCGCGCAGGGATGTGATGCGCAAGATAGGCCTGTTCTACGACAAAGTCTGGGCCTATGGCCCGCCGGACTTCTACGATCCGCTGACCGGCTTGGATGTGCCGCCGGCTGTCAGGGCAAAGATGAGTTTCGTCGGTTTCCTGCAGCGGAGCCTGCAGCGGAACGAGTTGCCCGGCCACCGGCCCGAAGGCGACTATATCCTCGTTACCACCGGTGGCGGCGGCGACGGTGCCGAATTGATCCACGATGTCATCGATGCCTATCAGCAGGATCCGCGACTGCAGCACAGGGCGCTGATCGTGCTTGGGCCTTACATGCCGGCGCGCAAGCGCAACAAGCTGCTCAGGAAGGGCTCCAAGATCCCCTATATCAAGATCATCGAGTTCGACAACCGCATGGAAGACCTGATTGCCGGCGCCAAGGGGGTAGTGGCGATGGGCGGTTACAACACTTATTGCGAGATATTATCTTTCGACAAGCCGGCGCTGATCGTGCCACGCATCGAGCCCCGCCAGGAACAACTGATCCGCGCTCGGCGCGCAGCCGAACTCGGCCTCATCGAGATGCTCTTGCCGGAGGAAGCCAAGGACTCCCAGCGGTTTGCCGATGCACTGGTGGCGCTGCCGGACCGGTCCCGCCCCTCACAGAGTAATCCGCATCTGACGCTGGAAGGGCTGCCTCATATTTCCGAGATTGTCGCGGAACTGCTCGACCGGCGGGCCGGCCATCACCTTTCGGTCATTGAAGGAACCCACTGACTTGCAACATCGCAAGATCGTCGTGGTTCTGAAGGGCTATCCGCGGCTGTCGGAAACTTTTATCGCGCAGGAACTGCTCGGTCTGGAACGCGCGGGGTTCGACTTGATACTCGTCGCGCTCAGGCGGCCCACCGACGCAAAACGCCACCCCGTGCATGACGAGATCAAAGCGCCCGTCCACTACCTGCCGGAATATCTGCACGACGAGCCGCTGCGCGTGCTTCGCTCGCTGTTTGCTTATTTGCCGCGGCCGGGCTTCTGGCGCGCGCTTGGATCGTTGGCCGCCGATATCCCCCGCGACTTTACGCGCAATCGCGCACGCCGCTTCGGGCAAGCGCTCGTGCTGGCGGCCGAATGGCCGGAAGACGCGGGATGGCTGCATGCACATTTCGTGCACACGCCGGCATCGGTGACGCGCTATGCCAGCCAGCTTCGTAGCCTGCCCTGGAGCTGCTCAGCCCATGCCAAGGACATCTGGACTTCGGCGGACTGGGATTTGGCTGGGAAACTTTCCTCGGCGCGCTGGACAGTCACCTGCACTAAGACCGGCTTCGATCGCCTGAACAAACTCGCTAACGGCAACTCGTCTGTGCATCTGAGCTATCATGGGCTCGACCTTCATCGCTTCGGCAGTTTCGGCGAGGCGCGAAAACAGCATGACGGCTCGGAGCCGGGCGGACCGGTTGTCGTTCTGAGTGTCGGGCGCGCCGTCGAAAAGAAAGGTTACGATACCTTGCTGGAGGCCCTTGCCCTCTTGCCTGGCGATTTGGCCTGGCGTTTCGAGCATATCGGTGACGGCGAGGAACTGGAACGGCTCAAGGCGCTGGCGCAAAAGCTCGGACTGGATGATCGCGTCTCTTGGAAAGGCGCGCTTGCGCAGGAGCAGGTGCTTGAGCACTACCGCTGCGCCGACATCTTCGCCCTGGCCTGCAGGATCACGGCAAATGGCGACCGGGACGGTCTGCCAAATGTTCTTGTGGAGGCAGCTAGCCAACGGCTTGCCTGCGTGTCCACCGATGTTTCTGGTGTGCCGGAGCTTATATCTCCGGATGAAACCGGGCTGCTGGTACCGACCGATAGCCCAATTGCCCTGGCACAGGCGCTGGAGCGACTGATCCGTGATCCCGTGCTGCGCGCCCGCCTCGGCGACGCCGCAGAGCGGCACGTGCGCGGCAATTTCGATCATATGGCGAGCATTGGACAGCTCAAGGAACTGTTCGAGCGCGAGTGGCGGGCCGCGGATTGATGCAGCTGCGTGCCTTCCTCTATGTCCAGCACCTGCTCGGTATCGGCCATCTCGCACGCACCAGCCGCGTCGCGGCGGCTCTGGTCGATGACGGGTTTGACGTAACCGTCGTGACCGGTGGAGCGCCGGTCACCGGGTTTCCGGGACTGGGGGCAAAATCTGTAACCCTGCCACCTGTCACCTCCGGTGATGAAGGATTTTCCGGACTTGTCGACCTGCAGGGCGTACCCATCGACGATGATTTCAAGAAACGCCGTTCGGAGATGCTGCTGCAGGCATTCCGGGATTGCAGGCCTGATATCGTCATTGTCGAGGCGTTTCCCTTTGGACGCCGGCAGATGCGTTTCGAACTCTTGCCGCTGATCGAGGCCATCGACGCGACGTCGCCCAGACCGCTGCTGGTGACGTCTGTCCGTGATATCCTTCAGGAGCGTGTCAAGCCGGGCCGAAACGAGGAAACGATCGATCTCATCAACAGGCATTTCGACCTCGTTATGGTCCACGGCGATCCGGCTTTCGCAACCATCGACAAGACATTTCCCCTGGCTGGGGCGATCAGCGCCGAGGTCACCTACACAGGGCTCGTTGCCGCGCCGCCACCGCCCGCGGCCTCCGAGCGCTTCGACGTTCTGGTGTCGGTTGGCGGCGGGGCTGCCGGAAAGAGCCTTGTCAGTTCCACCATCGCAGCGGCGCGGAATGCCAACAACGTTTGGAACTGGTGTTTGATCACCGGCCCAAACCTGCCAAAATACGAGTTTGACGCGATCGCACGCGATGCCACGCCGGGCCTGTCCATCTTCCGGTTCCGCGAGGATTTCGCCAGCCTGCTGACCGGCACCCGCCTGTCAGTCTCGCAGGCGGGTTACAACACGGTCTGCGATGTACTGCGTGCGGGTTGTCGCTCCCTGCTCGTTCCATTTGCAGCCGGCGGGGAAAGCGAACAAACGGTTCGCGCCCTGATGCTCGAAGAACTCGGTCTTGCAACGGTGCTGATGGAAAAGGACCTAACGCCTGAAGGTTTGGCGCAAGCGATCGAACAGGCGCTTGTCGGACCAGCGCCATCCGCGCACCGTCTCGATCTGGAAGGCGCGCGCCACTCGGCGCAAATCCTGCGCGAGCGATATCGAACATGGCCCCTAAAAGGGGGACCGGATTTCGGAAAAGTACATGATCAAACGGATGATGGATCCTAGAACGGTTGGTCGTCTCACGGAAACGCAGAACCGCTCTATCGCTTGTTTTGACGCAATTCCGGACAGAAAACCGTTCACGCCTTTCCTGGAGTATCCATGTCGTAGTCCCAAAAGCGTCACGCACTGTTGGACGAAATGCATTAAACAGTTCCAATCAGCATGAAGCGCGTATAATTTTTTGTCGGCAGTTCGCCGGAGAACCGCACCTCCCGTAGCGCCGCCATTGCTTCGAAGGCTGCCAGCGAAGCCACGCAGTTGACGTGCGTCGGCTCGCTGAAATAATCGTTGGATTGCAGCAGTACATTCGAGCCCCTCGGAAGCAGAGCAAGCCAGGCGCGCAGATCGGCTATGTGTTCGCAGCTCGTATTGACCGTCAGGTCGGGCCGCTCGGCCGCATAGTCGAGCGCGTACATATCTGCCGTCAGCGCCCGGAACCGGTCGCCGGCTTCCCGATTGAGGGTCAGGGCGACGGGCGCGACCTCGGGATCGATGTCGATGCTATCCACCGCCGCGATGTCGAAGCGGGCATCGTTGAAAAGCATTGCCGGCAACACGCCATACCAACCACCCAGAACCCATATGCGCCCGAACCGGCCGCCGCAGCTTTCGAACAGCCTATCGAGCGCCCACATCTTGCAGGCGACCTGTTTGTGATTGAAGGCGTTGCCTATATCGGCGTTCGGATGCTTGGCGATGACGCGCGCCAGCCCTGCCACGAGAGGGCTTTTGACATAGGCCGCAATTCCTCGGGTGAGGTCCAAGGCTTGCTCGTGCCCGTCCATGCCGGCATTGCGCGGTTGCGTGACATCCATCATATTCGCCTTGTATGTTGGGATTTCGGGCGACACAACGCAATCTTGCTGAGCGCAGCACTACCTTCGTGCACTGCAGCTTCGAGCTTGTCATTGGTGACGAAGAAATTGACGATACGTCATGCGCCGGCAGCCGCTTCTTCATCCCGCATCCTTCGAACTGAGGTCCGCAGTCGCACATGGAACCCAGCCTAGCCCGCTATATCTGGACGCACACCAAGAAGCAGCAGGTCTGGATATTGCTGATCGTCGTGCTCTCGATGATCCCGTATTTCATGTCCTTCAACCTGCCGAAGCTGATCGTCAACGGCCCGATCCAAGGCCGCGGCTTCGAGCAACCCGGCGCGACCCTGCCATTCATGAGGTTGCACTATGACCTGCCGTTTATTGGCGAGGTCCTGTTGTTCTCCGGTTTTCAGCTCGGCCGCAAGGCGACGCTGCTCGCCCTGAGCATTGTGTTCCTCTTGCTGGTCGTCATCAATGGCCTGTTCAAGCTCTACATCAACACCTACAAGGGCCGTCTCGGCGAACGCATGCTGCGGCGTATCCGCTTCGATCTGGTCGATCGTGTGCTGCGGTTTCCGCCGATTTACTTCAAGCGGGTGAAGTCCGCCGAAGTGGCGACAATGGTGAAGGACGAGGTGGAGCCCTTGGGCGGCTTCATCGGCGATGCCTTCCTGCAGCCGGTGCTGCTCGGCGGCCAGGCTCTGACGGCCATGCTGTTCATCATGGTCCAGAACGTCTGGCTCGGAATGATAGCGGTCGTGATCGTGGTGATCCAGATCGTGCTCATCCCGCGAATGCGGCGGCGGCTACTCGTGCTCGGGCGCCAACGGCAATTGACGGCGCGCGCGCTTTCGGGCCGGGTTGGCGAAATCGTCGACGGCATCGGCGCGGTTCACGTCCACGATACGTCAAACTACGAGCGCGCCGACATAGCTGCCCGGCTCGGGCTCATCTTCAAGATCCGCTTCGATCTTTACCAATGGAAATTCATGGTAAAGTTCCTCAACAATTTTCTCGCGCAGCTCACGCCCTTTCTGTTCTACATGATCGGCGGTTATCTGGTCATCGGGGGCCGGCTGGACGTCGGCCAACTCGTCGCCGTGATCGGCGCCTACAAGGACTTGCCCGGACCGATGAAGGAACTGATCGACTGGGATCAGGATCGGCAGGATGTCCAGGTCAAATATCAGCAGGTCGTTGAACAGTTCACCGTCGACGATATCATCGCGCCGGGAATCGGAGCACTGACGATCGACGATCCCGGTCCGATGACAAACCCGCTGTCGGCGGTCGGTCTGTCCATGGCCGACGATGGCGGTGCGATGCTCCTCAATCGTATCTCCATGCAGGTCAAGCCGGCTGAGACGGTGGCGCTGGTCAGCACCCCAACCGGTGGAGCGGAGGCGCTAGCAGAAGCCTTCGCGCGGCTGAACTGGCCGGACGGTGGAAAGATCACTTCGGGCGCCGACGACCTGCTTGAACTCCCGGAAGCAGTGACCGGCCGGCGCATGTCCTACGCCTCGTCGGATGTTTTCCTGTTCCAGGCAAGCCTCCGCGATAACCTGCTCTACGGGTTGAAACATGCGCCGCTGACACAGGTGACTTATGACGGTGCCGCGGCAGACCAGCACCGCTGGAACATCGACGAGGCGCGTCGGTCGGGCAATCCGGATCTCGACATCCACAGCGACTGGATCAACTATGCTTCCGCCGGGGCTACCGGACCGCACGACCTCTTTGAAGCCGTGCGCCGGGTGCTCGACGCGGTTCTTCTGTCGCGCGACATTCTGGATCTTGGCTTGCGCTCTTCGGCCGACCTCACGCGTCACACGAAGCTTGCCGGTCGGATCGTCGAACTGCGTGCGGCGCTGCGAACCCGGCTGGAACAGGAAGGGCTGCGCGAACTCGTGGTTCCTTTCGAGCCGGGCGCTTACAACACGGAAGCGACGATCGGCCAGAACCTGCTTTTCGGCGCTGCCGCCGGCCCCGAACTGGCCGACAAGGCTCTGGCGGCCAATCCCTATTTTGCTTCCGTGCTGAAGCAAGCCGGCCTCGACCGCACGCTCTACGAAACGGGCATGGAGATCGCTGAACAGGCGATCGAGCTGTTTGCCGACCTGCCGCCCGATCACCAGTTCTTCCAGCAGCTCGCCTTCATGAGCGCCGAGGAGATCCCCACCTACGAGACCTTGCTGCAGCGGCTCAAGAACCGTCCCTACGAGGCGGTTTCGGAGGCCGACCGCGCCATGATCATCACCTTGAGCTTTGCCTATATCGAGCCCCGGCACCGCTTCGGCCTGCTGACCGACGAGCTGATGAGCAAGATCGTCGCTGCCCGCAACCAGTTCTATGAAAACCTGCCGCCCGAGCTGCAAAACGCGATCGAACGGTATGATCCTGCCAAATACATCGCCTCGGCCACCGTCATGGACAATGTCCTGTTCGGGCGCGTGGGCAACAACCATCCCGACGCGCCGGACCGCATACGCTCCATCGTCTATGAAATTCTTGACGAGCTGGGGCTTTATGCCGAGCTTCTGAATGTCGGCCTGGATTTCAACGTCGGCGCAGGCGGCAGGCGGCTGACCGGTGGACAGCGACAGAAGCTCGATGTTGCCCGCGCCCTGCTCAAGCGCCCCGATTTTCTCATTCTCAACCGGCCGTTGTCGGCGCTCGACCAGCGCATTCAGGACAAGGTGCTGCGAAACGTGCTCGAGGAAGCCAGACGCGACGGCCATTCGCCGGCAATTGTGTGGGTCGTGACGAGTCCGGCAATGGCGGTAGGGTTCGATCGCGTTGTCGTCTTTGACTCGGGCCAATTGGTGGAAGACGGTACACACGAGGCACTTTTGGCAGGGAACGGTATCTTCAAGGAACTTCTGTCATAGTCTGGCAGACGCGAATTTAGGAAGGTTTGCGACAATGCTGCTCAAGGATGAAGTTGGAATGCTGCAACGCGTTCCCTTGTTCTCTGGCATTGAGCCGGCAAAGCTCAAGCTGCTCGCGTTCACATCCGATCGCGTGAACTACAGCGCCAGCCAGATTCTTTTCCGGCAGGGCGACGAGGCGGATGCCGCCTATGTCATCCTTTCAGGCAGGGCGGATATTCTGGTAGATTCCGACAGCGGCCCGATAAAAGTTGCCGAACTGTTGCCAAATTCGATCGTCGGCGAGATCGCCATATTGTGCAACAGCTCCCGCACTGCCACCGTCAGAGCGGCAAGTGATCTGGAGGTTTTGAGAATCCGCAAGGATCATTTCCTGAGGCTTATGAAGGAGTTCCCGGAAATGACGATCGAGATATTGCGGGTTCTTGCCGATCGGCTAAGCCATACGACCGCGGATCTGATCGACGCACGAACCGCCTAGAGCCACGATGGGCGAAAGTATGGACGACGATTTTTTCCTGGTCAGGTTTTGGGGCGTGCGCGGCAGCATTGCGGTATCCGGGCCAGAATTCGTTCGCTATGGCGGCAACACAAGCTGCATTGAGATGCGATGCGGCAAGCATACGCTTCTGTTCGACGCGGGCTCTGGCCTGCGGCCTGCCGGCAGGGCGTTTCAGGCGGCGGATGTGACCGATTTCGACCTGCTTTTCACCCATTGCCATTACGATCACATCATCGGGCTACCGGCTTTTGCGCCGATCTTTGACCCGAGCGTCAAGCTTACCCTTTGGTCCGGCCATCTTGCAGGACGCATGACGACCCGGCAGATGATCGACGATTTCATACGGCCGCCGTGGTTTCCGGTGAAAATGGACGTCTGCAAGGCAAAGCTCGACTGCCGCGATTTCGTGTCCGGAGACGTGCTTCGGCCGCGCGAAGGGGTGGTGGTTCGGACCGGCAGCCTTACCCATCCGGGCGGCTGCATAGGCTACCGGATTGAATGGGGCGGCCGCGTCGTGGCGGTGATCACGGACACCGAGCACGAGACGGGCAAACTCGATCAGTCGGTGCTCGGCCTGATCGAAGATGCCGACCTCGTCATTTACGATTGCACCTACACCGAGAAGGAAATGGAACGCCGCCGCGGTAACGGCCACTCGACATGGCAACAGGGCGTCAAGCTCTGTGAGGCAGCCGGTGCGCGGGGGCTCGCGCTGTTTCACCACGATCCAGCACGCACCGACGAGCAACTGGACGAGATGGAGAAACTGGCCAAGGACAGGTTTGCCGGCGCGTTTGCCGCGCGGGATGGCCAGACCCTCGTATTTCCAGTCTCGTTGCAAAAAAAGCGCTGAGCTATTTTCCTCTACCTGCGCAGCGCCCGATCAATGTCCTGATTGGAACCCATGAGCAGAGGGCAGTCTGTGCGGTGACTGTGAACAGCCGTTCGAGGAAAAGCCACGCCGATTCATCATGTACGAGATGGTGGGTGAGCAGGCCGACCGGTTCGTCGTCGAATGCATGCTGCAAGTGCGCGATGATTGCCTGGACCAATAGGCCGTGATCGCGGCAGCCGCGCGTGCCATGCCAATCTATGATGTCGACATTGCTGTTGATGACCGCCAGTGAAGCCGGCTTCGGCGGCCCATAGGCCGACAATGCCGCAAATCCTATCGATCCAAGATCGGATACCAGGCCGGCGTCGATCCTGTTCCAGGGTGGCACCAGCATCGGAACGGCACGTGCGCCGTGCAGGCCGGTTACGTGCGCCAGCCCGCGAGCCAGATCATCGAGCACCGCCTCGCGTGGCCGATGCGGACCGAGCTCCTGCTTTTTCTGGTCCTCGGGCGCGTGATTTCGGTGCTCCCAGCCATGGATGGCGACGGTGGCATGCGGCGCCTCGTCAAGCCGGGCGACAAGCTTCTCATCAGTGAGGAACGGAATGACGGCCAGCGTGACCGGAACCGCGAATTCACCGGTGAGATCGAGCAGCCGATCAAGCGCAGGCGTCGGATCCACGGCATCATCGTCGCGCAGCCAGAACTCTGCCTTACGACCGGCCCGTTGCCGGCCCGCCAGTTCTTCCATCAAGGGCTGCCAGATCCGATCGGACGATGTCATGAAACCGGGACCTTCGGAAGAAGTTCGGCCAGATGCGCCGCTGCAACGCCGAGGGAACGTTCTTCAAGGATGAAACGTCTGGCTTCTGCGGCCATGGTGGTTCTTTCGTCGTTACGGGCCAGAAGCCTTTCAATGGCAGAAGCGAACGCCGCCACATCGCGCGGCGGGGTGAGAAACCCGGTCTGGCCATCTCGCACGACTTCCGGCACGCCGGCGATGTCCTGAGCCACCACCGGAAGGCCGGCGGCCTGTGCTTCAAGATAGGCAACGCCATAGGCCTCGCCGTAACCCGGCCAGACGTAAATTCCTCCACCATAGAGGACATCCGGCACGGCGGCTGGCTCAATCGCGCCAAGCCATTCGATACGGTCGGCGGCAAAGCCGGCGAATTGCGCCTTGACCTCGTCACGGGCAGGCCCGTCGCCGACGACCGACATGGTCCAGGGCAGGTGGCCGATCAGACCGAGCGCTTGCGCCAGCATGCGATAGCTTTCGACTTTGTCGCCCGGGCGCATCATGGCAACGGCAACGAGGCGCGTCGGACAACCTCGTGCCGGCATTTCCTGGAATACCGATGTGTCGATAAAGGGCGACAGCATATCAAGAGCGACCCCGGGTATCGCATCTGCCAGTCCCTGACGATCCCTTTGCGTGAAGCAGATGTTCAGCGCCGCCTGTTCGACGGCTCGCACCACCAACGCCTGCGCATCGGCCCACAAACCGGTATTGCGCCGCCTCGAATAGGAAGCTTCCGCTGTCACATATGGGACAGCAAAGGTCGACGCCAGTTCGGGCCCAATCAGGTCGGGCGCTTTGTAATAGGGATGATAGCAGAACCATAGATCGGGCTTGCCGTCACGATCCCAAAGCCTGGTCAGCCGCGCGGCTTCCTCTCGGGCCTCTAGCTTGAGCGCATCGAAACTTTTCGGCTCCGGTTCGCGTAGATAGAAGCGCAATTCGGATGCCAGTTCGACGCTGTGTCCTCCATGTTCCAGCGCCTTGACTAGCGTGCGTGCCATCTGGCGGTCGCCGGAGGCAACGGAATGATTGGGTGACTTCAGCGGCGCGTAGAAGGCAATTCGCATTGCGCGACCCTATCATCGGAAAGCATGCGCAAGTCAATTTCGAAGCATCATCGACTTCACCTTCAAGCAGGGGAATGTGCTATCTGATGCTCATGGAAACAGCTGCCGCGTCGGACCCGTTCATCGCTTCTCTGCCGGTCTTCGCAAAGTTCGAAAGCGTTGCCGATATCGACAACTACCGGCCTCTCCCCGATGGCTGGGCGCTGGCCACCGCCGACATTGTCGGCTCGACCAAGGCGATCGAGACTGGACGCTATAAAACAGTCAATATGGCCGGCGCCAGTGTCATTTCGGCCCTGCTCAATGCGCTGGGTCGGCAAGATCTCCCCTTTGTCTTCGGCGGCGACGGGGCGCTCGTCGCATTTCCCGGCTCGGCGGTGGAGACCACCCGCAACGCGCTGGCGGCTGTCCAGAGATGGGTGGCGGACGAACTGGACCTAACCCTGCGCGCCGCAATCGTGCCGATAAAGGATATTCGAGCGCAAGGCCTCGACGTTCGCGTGGCAAGGTTCCAGGCATCCGATGCGGTCTTCTATGCCATGTTCGCCGGCGGTGGCGGCAGTTGGGCGGAAGCCGAGATGAAAGCGGGACGCTACCGCATCGATCCTGCGCCGGCCGGCGCACGGCCGGATCTGACCGGCCTCTCCTGCCGCTGGAACCCTATCGAAACCCGGCATGGCGAAATCGTCTCGATCATAGCCGTCCCGGGGGCGTCGCGCGACCTGCGCGGTTTTCAGTTTCTGGCATCCGACATCATCGCCCTTGCCGGCAGACAGGAACGCGATGGCCACCCGGTGCCGGTGAACGGGCCGGGTTACAGCTTGCTGCCCGCCGGCCTCGATATTGAGGCGCGGGCCACGGCGCCGACAGGACGGCGGTGGCTGTCGAAGCTGTGGATAGTGTGCCTGATGACGCTTACGGCCGTCACCGATAGATACGGCTGGACGATCGGCAGTTTCGATCCGAAGATCTACAAACGCGACGTGGCCAGCAATTCGGATTTCCGGAAGTTCGACGACGGCTTGAAGATGACCATCGACGTTGACGCTGATGTCTTGCAACGGATCGAGAACCGGCTGAAACAGGCGGAACAGGCGGGCATCTGCAACTATGGCCTGCACCGCCAGAAATCGGCCTTGATGACATGCCTCGTCGCCTCGCCGCTGCAGCGCGATCACGTTCATTTCATAGATGGTGCCGCCGGCGGCTATGCGATGGCTGCCGCAAGCTTGAAGGCAAAGTTGCCGGTCTGATGGCGGCTTGCGAGAATCCATTTTCCGCAATATGCCTCGGGCATGGTTCCTGGGACCATGGTAAGCCGCGCCTGGCAGCGGCCAGCCTATCCGAATTAACGGGAAAGCAGATTTTTGGACGCTTCACGATCGGCATATGACCGTCTGCTGAACCGTATCTCGACGCACGCCGCGCAGGTCGGTGTGATCGGATTGGGCTATGTCGGGTTGCCGCTGGCAATTGCGGTCGCACGCGCCGGCTTCCCGGTTTTCGGCTTCGACATCGAAGCCCAGAAGGTCGAGAGCCTGAACAACGGCCAATCCTACATTGAGGCGGTGACGTCGACAGCCCTTGCCGGCCACGTGGCGAGTGGACGGTTCCGCGCCACAGCGGATTTTGCCGAACTGTCCGTCTGCGATATCATCATCATCTGCGTTCCGACACCGCTGACGAAAAACCGTGAGCCGGACCTCTCCTTTGTCAGGAACACGACTGGCGTCATCGCAAAGCATCTGCGTCTCGGCCACCTCATCGTGCTGGAATCCACCACCTACCCCGGCACCACCGACGACGTGATCAAGCCCATACTGGAAGAAACCGGCTTGCAGTCGAAGATAGACTTCTTCGTCGGCTTCTCACCTGAACGCGAGGATCCCGGCAACCGCAACTTTGAAGTCGCGACGATCCCCAAGGTCGTGGCAGGTGACGGCATTGAAGCGGCGACGCTCGTGCAGGCTTTCTACCAAGGCGTGGTCAAAACCGTCGTTCCGGTTTCCAGCACCGCGACCGCCGAGGCAGTCAAGCTGACGGAAAACATCTTCCGTTCGGTCAACATAGCCCTCGTCAATGAATTGAAGGTCGTGCTCGGTGCGATGGGCATCGACATCTGGGAGGTGATCGAGGCGGCCAAGAGCAAGCCCTTCGGCTATATGCCTTTCTATCCTGGCCCCGGATTGGGCGGCCACTGCGTGCCGATCGATCCCTTCTACCTGACGTGGAAGGCGCGCGAATATGAACTGCCGACCCGCTTCATCGAGCTGGCGGCAGAGATCAACACTGCTATGCCGCGTCATGTAGTCGACGAACTGGCGAAAGCGCTGGACCGGCGCTGCGGCAAGGCGCTCAGCCGCTCGCGCATTCTCATCATCGGGCTCGCCTACAAGAAGAATGTGCCCGACATCCGCGAAAGCCCCTCATTGCGGCTCATTGAACTCATCGAGGAATGGGGCGGCAAGGCGGAATTCCACGATCCGCATGTTCCCGAGATCCCGACCACACGAGAGCATATGGCGATCAAGGGGCGCCGCTCGGTCGAATTGACCGAGGCGGCCTTGAAGGAATTCGATGCCGTCGTCGTTGCAACCGACCATGACGCAATCGACTATCAGGCAATCGCTGATCACGCCCTTCTGATCGTCGACACACGCAATGTTTTTGGCCGTCTCGGGCTGCTCCGAGAGACGGTGGTGAAGGCCTGACGGCGTCCCGCCCGGCAAATTTTTTGCCCTATGTCAGGATCGTGATTGCACTCCGGCCGCGGCTTCGCCACATAACGCCACAAGACATGAATGCAGTTAAGCCTGTTCCTTGGTTGTAAGGACAGTCACTCGGGAAATTCCTTCGCCGTTCTGCCGCCGAAGCCGATCTGACTTTGGGGTATCTTTGGGTCGCTGGCGGACTGTGTTATGGCGGATTGAAGGATAATGGCTCCGTCTTCGACGGGTTTCGAGGTGGTATGAGCACGGCGCAAGCAGAAATTTCCACAATTCTCATGGATAACGTTGCCGACTGGCTGACTCAGTCGGCGCTGGCGGGCAACGAGCTGGAAACATTGGTAAAGGGGTTTTGCGAACGGCTGGCTGCTGCCGGCCTGCCGCTGAAGCGGGTGCATTTGAGCTTTTCGATGCTTCATCCGCTTTATGACGCGCTTGGCTTCACCTGGATTCGCGGCCAAGGCATGGAAGTGGAAGGCTTCCGCAAAAAGGACGGCGTTCATTCTGACAGGTTCCTGACCAGCCCATACTACCATCTGCTCAGCAACAAGCTCGACCATCTGCGGCGTCGGCTCGACCCGTCGGTCCCGTCGGAATTTCCTGTTTTCGATGAACTCAGGCTTATGGGCGTGACCGATTACATGGCTTTCGTTCATCCCTTCAACGGCAATACCAGTCAGGGCATGATCGGGTCCTGGTCCACCGACAGTGCTTCAGGTTTCAGTGACAGCATGATTTCGGCGCTGCTGCGTATCCAAAACCATCTCGCCATCGCAACCAAAATGGCGGTACTCACCAAGTTGGCCGACAACATGATGACCACTTATCTCGGCGGCGACGCCGGCAGACGCGTGCTGGATGGCCAGATCAAGCGCGGCGAGGGCGACACAATCCGTGCCGCACTGGTCATGGCCGATATGCGCGGGTCGACAAGGCTTGCCGAAACTTCCGGCCGCGAAATCTACATCGACACGCTGAACCAGTTTTTCGATGCCATTGCTACACCTTTCAATCGCAAAGGCGGGCAGATCATGAGTTTCATAGGTGATGGCTTCATTGCCGTCTACCCTTGCGAAAGGCATCGCTCGCATTCCGAGACCGCCTGCCAGTCTGCTCTGGCGGCGGCGCACAAGGCCACTGCGCGCATGATGGATCTCAACCTGAGCAGGAAGAAAAAGGGGCTGTCCGACATAAAATTTGGAATCGGCCTGCATGTCGGCAACGTGATGTTCGGCAATGTGGGGCTTACCGACCGGCTCACATTCTCTGTCTTCGGCTCGGCTGTAAACGAGGTCCAGCGCCTCCAGACCCTGACCAAGAAATATCCGCACCGCGTTCTCGCCAGCAAAGACTTCGCCAGCTATTGCGGCGCCAACAGTTGGCTGACGCTCGGCAGCGAGGAGTTGGCGGGGATCAAGCAGAAGCTGACGGTGCTTTCACCCGATCTGTCGGGCGCTCTCGCACTCGATGAAGACGGGGCGCTGGAGCCGATTTACGACCGGAGATCGGAGGCCGAGCAGGTCATGCTGCTTCATCGCGATGCCGCACGGCTGTCGGCGGGCGACTCGAAGAAGCTCCAGTAGCCCACCCCAATCTGATCCGAACGCCGTTGGTAGGCAGTCCGGCCGCCGGTTCCGCCGCTGGCGACCGTGTCGAATCCAAGTTGCTCTAGACTGGCAATGCGCTAGTCTCTCGCTTTCTGGACGTTGCCAGAGTGGGGCTGGTGTGAGAATGAATTCGGGCGTTGATCTACTGCGGATCGAAGATCTTGGCATCTCTTTTGCCATTATCGGGGGACCGTTGCACGCCGTCAGGCGTGCAAATCTTCGCGTTCTTCCCGGCAAGGTTACCGCGCTTGTGGGCGAGTCCGGTTCCGGAAAATCGGTTCTTAGCCAGGCAGTGATGGGCATTTTGCCGAACACAGCCCATGTTCGTGGCCGTATCCTATTTTCCGATCCTGAAAAGCCCGGCACGACACAGGATATCCTGCAGATGCCGCGTGATGGACCCGACATCCGGGCGTTGAGGGGCAGCCGCATCGGCAAGATCTTTCAGGAGCCGATGATATCGCTTTCGCCGCTGCACACGATCGGCAACCAGGTCAGCGAATCCCTGCAGATTCATACGCCCATGGCTCGGGCAGAGCGCAAGGCGCGGACCGAGGAAATGCTCAGCCTTGTCGGCTTTCCCAATCCCAAGCGCGCCTATGACATGTATCCGTTTGAACTTTCGGGAGGATTGCGTCAGCGCGCCATGATCGCCATGGCGCTTATCTGCCGGCCCGCCCTGTTGATTGCCGACGAGCCGACGACGGCGTTGGATGTCACCATCCAGGCGCAGATCCTGCAATTGCTGCGCGGGCTTCAGACCAAGCTGAACATGGCGATGCTGCTGATCACGCACGACCTCGGCGTTGTCGCCAATGTCGCCGACGAGGTGGTGGTCATGTACCATGGCGAGATCATGGAGGCGGGACCTGTCGAGGCGATATTCCGCCGGCCAGGTCACCCTTACCTGAAGGGCTTGATGGCAGCTGTTCCGCATTTCGACCTGAAGCCGGGCGAGAGGCTAAAGGCGCTCCGCGAGGTGCCGGTGAACGTCGGCACCCTGCTGGGCAAGCAGACGGCGCCGGCATCCAAGGGGCCGGACGACATCCTGTTGTCGGTCAGGGATCTGACAAAGGTTTTTGCCATCCGCAAGTCCGGATGGTTCGGCGGGGATCGTCAAACCTCTGTTCGCGCCGTGGACGGCGTGAGCTTCGATATCAGGCGGGGCGAGTGCCTGGGCCTGGTCGGCGAAAGCGGTTGCGGCAAAACCACCGTCAGCAAGATCCTGATGCGGGCTATCACCCCTTCCGGCGGCTCGGTGGTCTTTAACGGCCGCGAAGGACCAATCGACGTCCTGGAAGCTGAGGGAGACGCCCTGCGCACGCTGCGCGCGAAAATCCAGATGGTCTTCCAGGATCCGGTCTCGTCGCTTTCACCTCGCATGACGGTCGAAAATATCTTGAGCGAGCCGCTCGAAATCCATCGACGTGGCAATGCCGCGTCCCGACTAGCCACCGTCAAAAGCCTGATGCAGGCAATCGGGCTCGATCCGCGCTTCATCAAGCGCTATCCGCACAGTTTCTCCGGCGGGCAGCGTCAGCGTATCGGCATCGCGCGCGCGTTGGCCCTGGGGCCTGAACTCCTGATCTGCGACGAGCCGGTTTCGGCGCTCGATGTCTCTGTCCAGGCGCAGATCCTGAACCTCCTGAAGGACCTGCAGAAGGAACTGGGCCTGACCTACCTGTTCATATCCCACAATCTGGCGGTGGTGGACTACATGGCGGACCGCATCGCGGTGATGTGCGGCGGGCGTATCGTCGAGCTTGCGCCGCGCGAAATTCTGCTCAGGAAACCGGTCCACCCCTACACGCGCTCACTGGTCGCCGCGGTCCCTTTCCCCGATCTCGACCGGCCGATGGATTTCAAGACGCTGAAGCTCGGCGGCGCTTCCGACGCCAGCGCATGGGGACCGCAATTCCACGACGAGGGCGAAGAGGATACGCTGTCGCCGATCGATCTTGGCGGCGGCCACCTCGTGCTGGCCCGACGTTCGGCCGATGCCAGCGAGCTACGCCCTTGATCAGCCGTCGCACCCTCCTTGGACTCATGGCTTCGGCACTTCTGCCGGGCACGTCGCGCGCTGGCGATCTGGAGCCGGATTTTCTTCAGCCGCAGTTGAAAGCCAGGGCTTTGCCGGCACTCAAAGAGCGCCTGCCCAAGAGCCCGCGCGGGTTGAACCTCGCTGCGATGGGCCGGCAACCCGGCCAGTATGGCGGCACGCTGCGTACCATCATCGGCAGCCAGAAAGATATCCGGATGATGACGATCTACGGATATGCCCGCCTGGTCGGCTATGACGAAAAGCTTAGCTTGCAAGCCGACATTCTCGAAAGCTTCGACGTAGCGGATGATCGCGTCTTCACGTTCAAGATTCGGGAAGGGCATAAATGGTCCGACGGCAGCCTGCTGACGCCGGAGGATTTTCGTTATTGCTGGGAAGATGTCTGGCTGAATGATGAGCTTTCGCAAGGCGGGCTCGCCCCTGCCCTGTTGGCGGACGGCAAGCCGCCACGTTTCGAGATCGTCGATCCGTTGACTGTCCGCTATAGTTGGGATGCGCCCAATCCCGACTTCCTGCCCAAGCTTGCCGCTGCTTCGCCGACACCGCTTGTTTTGCCGGCTGCCTATCTCAAGCAGTTCCACAAGAAATACCAGGATCCATTCCGGCTCGCCGGCCTGATGAAGGAGAACCGGGCCGCGAAATGGACGCTCCTGCATATCCGCATGTCGAGGCAGTATCGCCCCGAGAACCCGGAGCTGCCGACGCTCGATCCCTGGCAGAACCGTACCAAGCCGCCGGCTGAGCAGTTCATCTTCGAGCGCAACCCATTCTTTCATCGAACAGACGAGAATGGCCGGCAACTGCCCTATGTCGACCGGATCATCATGAATGTCAGCTCGTCGGCGATCATCTCCGCCAAGACCGGTGCGGGCGAGAGCGATCTGCAATGCATGGGAATTGACTTCAGCGATTACTCCTTCCTGAGGGACGCGGAGAAGCGCTATCCGGTGAAGATGCATCTGTGGAAACGCACACAGGGTTCGCGGCTGGCGCTGCTGCCCAATCTGAATTGTGCCGACCCGGTGTGGCGTGGCCTTTTGCGTGACGTGCGCGTGCGCCGCGCACTTTCGCTCGCTGTGGACCGGCGCGAGATCAATATGGCCGTGTTCTACGGATTGGCGCAGGAAAGCGCCGATACGATCCTGCCGGAGAGCCCGCTCTACCGGCCGGAATTCGCGAAGGCCTGGGTTGCCCATGATCCCGACCAGGCCAATGCCCTGCTTGACGAGGTCGGGCTTCAGGCACGTGACGATGACGGCCTGCGGTTACTTCCCGATGGGCGCCCCGCGCAGATCATCGTGGAAACGGCCGGCGAAAGCACGCTGGAAACCGACGCGCTCGAACTCATCACCGATCACTGGCGCAAGATCGGCATCGCCCTGTTCATCCGGACTTCGCAGCGCGACATCTTCCGCAGCCGCGCGCTTGGCGGCCAGATCCTGATGTCGATGTCGTCGGGCATCGACAATGGCGTGCCAACCGCAGACATGAACCCATACCAGCTGGCCCCCACCATCGACGACCAACTGCAATGGCCGCTCTGGGGCGCTTACTATCTGTCCCATGGCAAGATGGGTGAGGCGCCCGATCTTCCTGAAGTGGTCGAGTTGATGGCTTTGCTCAAGCGCTGGAACGCATCGACCAAAGCCACGGAGCGCGCCGAAATCTGGAATTCAATGCTGTCGATCTACACCGATCAGGTGTTCTCGATCGGTACGGTGAACGAAACACTTCAGCCGATTCTGGTGTCCTCGCGTCTGCGCAATCTGCCTGACAAGGCACTCTTCGGCTATGATCCGACCGCCTATTTCGGTGTCTACATGCCGGATACATTCTGGCTTGGAGGCTCCTGAGCGTGCTTCGATATATTGTCTGGCGCATCGCTGTGATGGTTCCAACGCTGCTGGTCATATCGGCGCTGGTGTTCACGATCATCGAACTTCCACCGGGTGACTATTTCGACAGCTATGTCGCCGAGCTTCGGGCCCAGGGCGAAGCGGTAGATTCCGATCGCATCCAAATGATGCGGAAGGAATATGGTTTCGACCAGCCGCCCGTCATTCGGTACTTCTACTGGGTCGGCGGGATGCTGCACGGCGATTTCGGCTATTCCTTCGAGTATGAGCTGCCGGTTCGCGAAGTCGTCGGGGACCGAATGTGGCTGACCGTGCTGGTTTCCTTCGTCACGATCATCTTCACTTGGCTCATCGCCTTTCCCATCGGCATGTACTCCGCCACACATCAATACAGTTGGGGCGACTACGGCCTTACTCTCTTCGGCCTTCTCGGCCTTGCCATTCCGAATTTCATGCTGGCGCTGATCCTGATGTATTTCGCCAATATCTGGTTCGGCACCTCCATCGGCCATCTCATGGACCCGCAATATCTCAGTGAGCCGATGAGCTGGGCTAAGGCGAAGTCGATCCTCGCCCATCTCTGGATCCCGGTCTTGATCATCGGCACCGGCGGCACGGCAAGCATGATCCGGCGGCTGCGCGCCAATCTGCTCGATGAGTTGCACAAGCAATACGTCGTGACAGCACGCGCCAAAGGCCTTCATCCGTTCAAGGCATTGGTCAAATATCCGCTGCGCATGGCGCTCAATTTCTTCATTTCCGATATCGGCTCGATCCTGCCGGCCATCATCTCCGGTGCCGAAATCACGGCGATCGTGTTATCCTTGGAAACGACCGGACCGATGCTGATCAAGGCGCTGCAGAGCCAGGATATGTATCTGGCGGGTTCGTTCCTGATGTTTCTCGCCTTCCTGACGGTTATCGGCGTGCTGATTTCCGACCTGGCGCTGGCGCTGCTTGATCCACGAATTCGTTTGCAGGGCGGCAGCACCAAATGAACAAGCAATCACCCCTGCCCGCTCCGGGTGCCCCACTGCAACACTACGTTTCCATCGCGCCCTTTGACCTGCAATCAGTCGAGGCGATGACGGCGGAGCAGTCGAAGGTCTTTCAGGCGTCGCAGTTGCGGCTGATGTGGTGGAAATTCCGACGGCACCGGCTTGCCCTTGTATCCGGCATATTTCTGGCAGCGCTCTATTTAGGGATACTGATCTGCGAGTTCCTGGCGCCCTACAATCTGCACACGCGCAACATGGACTACATCTATTCGCCGCCGCAGCGGGTACACCTGTTCCACAACGGCCAGCTTGTCGGGCCGTTCGTCTATGGTCGCCAGATGACGCTGGACATGGACACACTCAAGCGGAACTACATTGACAAACAGGATGATGTTCAGCGGATTCGTTTCTTCTGCAAGGGCGACAGTTACCGGTTCTGGGGCCTGGTCGAAGGTGACAGACATTTTGTCTGTCCTGCCAAAAACGGCCAGCTCTTTCTGGCCGGCACCGACAGGCTGGGGCGCGATGTGCTCTCGCGTATCATCTATGGCGCACGCATTTCACTGACAATCGGCCTTGTCGGCATCAGTTTCAGCTTCCTGCTCGGCATTGTCATAGGCGGACTGGCTGGCTATCACGGAGGTATCTTCGACCTGATCGTTCAACGGATAATCGAAGTTCTGCAATCGATCCCCAGCATTCCGCTATGGCTGGCTCTGGCGGCAATCATGCCGATAACCTGGAGTCCAATCCTGATCTATTTCGGCATCACCGTCATCCTCGGGCTGCTCCACTGGACCGGACTGGCGCGGGCCGTGCGTTCAAAGCTTCTGGCCTTGCGCGAGGAGGATTACGTTCTGGCCGCGCAATTGATGGGCGCCACCAGTAGCCGCATTATTCGGCGGCACCTCATCCCCGGTTTCATGTCGCATCTGATCGCGACGGCGACGATCTCCATACCCGGCATGATCCTGGGCGAGACGGCGCTGAGCTTCCTTGGGCTGGGCCTGAGACCACCGACAACCAGCTGGGGCATCCTGCTAACCGAGGCGCGCAGCGTCAGCGTGATCGCGTTCTATCCATGGCTGCTTTTGCCGATGCTCCCCGTCGTTCTCGTCATCTTGGCATTCAACTTCCTCGGCGACGGCTTGCGGGACGCCGCAGACCCCTACAAGTGAGATCGCTATTCCGCGGCACGCCGGGCCGCCTGTTCCACCCGGTATGATCCCTGCCGGCAGCCAGTTCGGTTGTTGCAGTGTTCATCATCCGCCCCTATACGTGCCGACACGCAATCGAGCTTAGCGCGCCGCCTTCGGGATGCACTCGTGAACAGTTCTTGTCGCGGGCATTGCCGATCTCTTGATCTGGTTCAGGACACACAAAAGCATATGAGTCGTCTCGAGAATTTCATCAGCAGAATGACCGCACAGCGTGACATTCTCGATCACGTCTGCGCCGAGGTGGCCAAGATGGAGGGGCTTGTGCTCGAGCTCGGCCTCGGCAATGGCCGGACGTTCCACCATCTGCGCGAGCGCCTGCCCGGGCGTCGGATCGTGGTGTTCGACCGCGAAGTCGGCGCACACACCAGCTCAATTCCCGAAGCTGAAAACCTCGTGCTCGGCGAAATACGCGAGACGGCCCGCAAGTTCATTGGCATCGAAGCCGCCCTTGTTCATGCCGACATCGGCACAGGCTATGATGATCGCGATGCAGTGACCGCTACCTGGCTTCCCGATCTGATTGCGAGCCTGCTTCGCGTCGGCGGCTTCGCGGTCAGTGGCACGCCGCTCGATCACCCGCTGCTTAAACGCCTCCCGGCGCCGACGTCGGAGCCCGCCGATCGTTATTTCCTCTGCAAGCGCGTGTGAGCGGCCGAGAGCGCTTCACGGAAACGCTGCCCCAGCTCTTTGTTTTAACGCAATTGCCAAGAGAAAGCGTTACGCGCTTCTCCCGGGAAAACCGTTTCACACTTTTCCCGGGAAAGCCGTTTCACGCTCTTCCGGGAATTCCTCAGGGGATTGTATACACCGCGATCTCCCGCTCAATGCCGCGCAGCGAGACTTCGTGAGGCACGGGCGTCAGCGCGTTCCTGCGCAACAGATCGGCGGTGAGATTGTCGTCGACCACCGAACGGGTGGCGAAGATCGCCTGTGCGTTGGCCAGGTTCTGAACCCGTGAAGCAATGTTGACCGTCTGGCCAAAATAGTCCTGCCGCTCGTTCATGGACACGGCGATGCAAGGGCCGGCATGGACTCCGATCTTGAGCAGCAGATCCGCGCGCCCGCTTTTTTCATTGAGCGCACGCATGGCATCGCGCATCCTGAGGGCCGCGGCAATCGCACGATCAGGCGTCGCGAAGGTCGCCATCACCGCATCACCGATCGTCTTCACCACCGCGCCCGCCTCCGCCGCGACGATCTCGTGCAGCACTTGGAAATGCTCGCGCACGAGATCGAAGGCTGAAAGATCGCCAACCCGCTCGTAAAGCTCGGTCGATCCGCGCAGGTCGGTGAACAGGAAGGTCAGGCTGGTGATCTTCAGCCGCTGGTTGATGTCGAGCGTATCCGTGCGATAGAGATCGCGGAACGTCTGGTTGGTTAGCAGGCGCTTGGCGGTCACGAAGGGCCGGCGCTTGCCCAGGAAATCATGCAATGCGTGGCCGGCGATGAAGACAGTCGGCAGCACGCGGGTGTCGGTCCTGTTTTCCAGCGAAATGCGCAAAGGGCCTGGTTGCATCTCCAACGTCTGGTTCTGGACATGGTCGCGGTCGAAAACCAAGGAGAGGCTTCGACGCTCCTTTGTTGGTTCGCCCTTGGCGTCGATGAACTGCGCTGAATGCGTGACCGGCTCGAAGACGATCACGAATTCGGACGGAAGCTGTATGGGCAGAACCGCCTTTTCACCGGGCGCAAGCTCGATATCCTCCAGCGAGAACGCTTCGACCTTCTCCGCGAAATCCTCTTCCGGCAGATCGGCGCCGGACGCCCAGTAGATCTGGCGGAAGTATTCTATCAACGGCAGTTCGTGCGGATTGTGGGCGGCAATCCTGCGTATGCGGGGACTGACGGTGAATGTCACCTCGACCATCTCGTCGAGGGTCGGCGAATAGCCCTGGGAGCACAGCGCGCAGGTATATTCGTCCTTCTGCATGGTTTTCAGCGTGGCGTTGGTGTCGAGCACGCCGCCGCAACCGGGGCACAGAACATTCCAGGAGATGTCGAAGATGCCCACCCGCGCCGCATGGAGAAAGGCGCTGATGGTGCGTTCCTCGTCGAGGCCATTCTTGCTGGCGAAGGCCAGCGCATTGATGCGGCAAAGTTCGTGGTCCTTGCCCTCGGCGATGGTTCGCCGGATCGCGTCGATTGCCTGCGGATCGACATCGGTCGATTGCCGCAGAAGCGAGAACAGATCCTGAGCTTCGGTCATCGTGCAGGCTCCGGAAAATGCGCCTCCCAGGCGTGTTGGCCGGACCGGTCTTCGGTCCACGCACTCCATCTTACGTCGAAAGGGATCGAACGGCCATTCGAATGGATAGATCTGATGACAGCTCAATTTGCATTCGGCGGATTTTCACCGGCCGCAAGCGGCACTATGATGGTTGCATTCATCTTTGGGGCTTTTTCTCGTGCCGACATCCGACAACCCGCCATTTCCCTCGGCGCTGCGGCTTTTCTCGGCAGGAGTCATTATCGTCCTGATCGTCGGCGCCGGTCTGTTTTTCGCGCCTGCGTTGGTCAAGCCGCGCTGGCCCTGGCCCGTCACGCCATTCAGTGCCCGCTTTCTCGGCGGCTTCTACACCGCCGAAATGGCAGTGATGGCGGCGCTCTTTTTCTGGAATCGCTGGTCGCCGGGCAGGCTCGTGCTGGTCATGGCCTTCATCTTCACCGTCATCGTGTCGGCGGTTTCGTTGATCAATCTCGGCTATTTCAACTTTGGGCGCAAAGCGACCTGGCTCTGGTTTCTGGTCTATTTTGGTTCGGTCGCGGTATCCGGGTTGTTCCTGTGGCGGGCAAGGGCCCGTCCGTCAGCAAAAGGCGTGACCTCAAGCCCCGCATGGCGCGGCTACATGTTGGCGGAAGCGGTGATCCTTGGGCTCTATGGCTTCGGCATGTTGCTGTTTCCCCTGATGGTCAGCAGCACCTGGCCATGGCCGGTCGATCCCTTCCACGCCCAGGTCTACAGCGCCATCTTCCTCGCCGGCGCTGGCGGCACCTATCTCGTCTGGAAAAGCGCGCCGCGCGAAGAATTGCTGGTGCTAGCCCTGGCGCAGTTTCTGGTCGGCCTGCTTTCCATCCTTGGCCTCGTTATCACCGACGCGGCGGTGCACCGGATCGACTGGACGGCGGCCGCTACATTGGGGTGGCTCGCCCTTTTCGGCTGGATCGGCATCAGCGGCGCCTTCAAACTCTACACCGCCTACCGGTATTTTGGTTCGCAATCGGCAGCATAGGCTGCAGAGACGGCTGGATTTTCAGGTGACGTCCGGTGCATCGTGCCGGGCCGATTGCCTTCGCCGGGAAAGCCATGACCAGCACGACCTCGCCATCCGAGAAAATCCAGCCGCAGCTCCGGGCCGTCCGGCCAAACGATGCGGAGGCGCTTTGCGCTATGTTCAACATGCCGGGCTTCCGCTGGGGCACGCTCAGGATGCCCTTCGAGACGGTGGATCAGGTGGAGCGGCGCATCGCCAAGTCCGGCCAGGAAACCACCTGGATCGTCGCCGAATTGGACGGCAAGGTCGTCGGCCATGGCAGCCTGGTCGTGCAAAGCTCGCCGCGCCGTTCCCATATCGGCGAGATCAATATCGGCCTAGACGATGGCTTTGTCGGCAAAGGTATCGGCTCTGCCATCCTTGGCGCGCTGCTTGACGTGGCCGACAACTGGCGCGCCCTGAAGCGGGTCGAATTGAGCGTCTATGCCGACAACGAACCGGCCATCCGTCTCTACACCAGCCACGGCTTCGAGGTTGAAGGCCGGCATGTGAAGGCCGGTTTTACCAACGGGCAGTATCACGACCTCCTAAGCATGGCCCGGTTGCGGTTCTGATGACCGCCGTCTTCGCCCCAGCCCCTGCCCCCCCTGTGGAAATTCTGGCTGTGCTGTCGCTGCTCTGCCCGGAAGTCGTGCGTGACATCGAGCAGAACTGGAATGCTCCGGTTTCCGACTACGCCCGCCATCTGTGGCGGCCGGTGGCAAGGCCTGCATCGGGCCCGGCGATCGCTGCCCGCTCGATCCTGCGCGAAGTCCTGCATCAGCGCCTCGGTGTAATTATGCAGCCTGAGGAGATCGGCAAGGCCCTCGAAGAGTTCGAGCACAGACCGGTGATTCAGTCCGGTCTGCACTGCCTGCTTCTGATGGACCGGATCACCTTCGATGCCCTCCTGTTTGCCTGGCTCGGCGCGGTCGAAAACGAGCTGTCAGCCTTCGTCGGCTTCATGGGAACGACGATGACGATGGAGACAATTGGCCGGGAGGGGCCCGGATGGCTCAATGTCGGAGACGACAAGGTCAACCTGTTTGGCATGGGGCGCCACAAACTGTGCCGCAAAAGCGCCTGCGTGGCCGGTCCCGTCTCCCTCAACAAGCGCGCGCTCGAAGCGGTGGGCGATGAAACGGATGCCAGCCGCTGGCTAGGTACACTGCTTGCCAGTCAGAATAAGGTCTTTGGAACCGCCGCCGATGCCATGACAGCCCTCAACGAGGATCTGGTCGCCAATTGGGATCGTTCCGGCATGGCCCTGCCGGTTTTCATCGATGATCGGCTCGCCGCGGCTGCCATGGCGCGACATCTACAATATGACGGCAATCTTCTTTCCAGGCTGCTTCTTGACCTCGCAAGGCGCCAGCGTCTCGACCATGCCTTGCAAGAGGCCGCGTCGGGTCCATTTGGCAGATTCCTGCCCAATGCCACCGCCTATTTCTGGGGCATCCGCGAGCAGCGCGTGCGCAAACTCGTCCTCGAGAACGGACACCTGATTGAGCCTGACAGGCCGCATGGCCTTTCCATCCCGTTCGAGCGGCCGCATCTCCAGCAGGCGTTGCTGGAGGGCGTGCTGCTGCCGGACTTGTTCCTGACGTTTCTCGTCCTTGCCATATTGCCGCGCGTGCGGGTTGTGGGCGGCCTGAGACAGATTGGCTATGTAGCGCTTTTCCACTCGATCGTGCTGGCTGCGCTGGATGAAAGCGCGCCGGAAGAGCGTGATTTGGCTGCGGAGCTGCAGGTTCGGGAAAATGCCTGGGGCATGCGTGTCATCGATGAAAAAATCTCGGTCCGCGAGCAGCTTGCCGGCCTGCCGGAAGGGGCGCTCTTCGCGGACCTGCTCCGGCAATACCGGTCGCGGACATTTGCCGAGACCACCGACAACCTGAAACTGGTTAGCGAAAACGCGCGATGGCGCAAGATCGGCCAAGCCTACAGCGTCTGATCCGGCCGCATGGCCTCACCAGTCATTGCACTATACCGGCCTTGCGGAGCCCCTCCACCACGAGTTCGAAATCGGCAGGGTTCTTGTAGGGCAGGACTTTGCGACGGTATTCCAGCGAGTAGTCGGGATTGACGCGAAGCACCTCCTGCCATGCCGCCCGGGCCTCGGCGAAACGGCCCAGATGGCCGTAGCTGGCGGCCAGAAGCGCCCGCGAGACGTCGGTGACAGCATTGCGAGCCAGCCGTTGCATCAAGAGGTCAACGGCCTCTTCGTACCTTCCCAGTTGAAACAAGGCCAAAGCCTGGAAGTGCAGAAGCACATCCGGAAAATATGGATTCAAGGTCTTTCCTCGGGCGAAACTCTCGAGGGCCTCCTCGGATCTGCCCGAATAATACAGCGCCTCGCCGAGGGCGACGTGCGCTTCGGCGAAGTTCGGATTGAGGACTAGCGCGCGCTCGGCCTCGTCGATGGCCCCATCGTGCCGTCGTGTGTACAGCTTGGCAATAGCAAGCGCCCAGTGCGCCCAGGGATCGCTGCCATCCAGCGTTACCGCTCGCGTTGCGGCTTCTTCCGCTTGCGCCATCGATTCCGGCGGCGACGCACTCCACCGGTTCAGGTAATCGAGTCCGTGCGTGAGGGCCAGGAATGCGTGGGCAGAGGCAAACTTCGGGTCCAGTTCGATGGCACGTTGCAAGAGGTCGCGGGCCGCGACGTTCGTCTCCCTCGTCAGCCGGTGCCACAACTCCCTACCCCGCAGGAAATAGTCATACGCCTCCGTGTTGCGCGGGTACTCGGGCGCCAGCCGCTGACGGTCATCCTCAGTCAGATTGAGCGCCAGCGCGCCAACGATCTGTTGCGTCACGTCGTCCTGCACGGCGAATATGTCGGTCAGGTCGCGATCGAACCGCTCCGCCCAAAGATGGCCGCCCGAAGTTGCGTCGATGAGCTGCGCGGTGATGCGCACCCTGTTCCCCGACTTGCGTACGCTGCCCTCAAGGACATGCCGCACGCCGAGCTTCGTGCCCACCTCCTGCACATGAACGTTCTGGCCCTTGAAGGTGAACGACGAATTGCGTGCGATGACGAAGAGCTGCGACAGTTTGGACAGGGCCGTGATGATGTCTTCGGAGATGCCGTCGGCGAAGTAGTCCTGTTCGGCGTCACCGCTCATGTTGGCGAACGGCAGCACGGCGATCGACAGCTTCGGCGGCACTGCCGTGGCCGGCCGGCTCGTCGCGGTTTCCGAGGTCGCGGCCGCCTTGGTCCCGGCGCTGCCTACTTGCAGCGAATAGACCCGGATAGGCTCGGCGATGTTCTTGAGCTGTGTGCTGCCGAGATCGCTGACCGAGAGGTCGAGCCTCGCCTTGACCTGGCGATAGGCATCCTCGGACAGGCAGATGGCGCCGGGCGCCGAGAGTCCCTCCAAACGCGAGGCGATGTTGACGCCGTCGCCCATCAGGTCGCCGTCGCTTTCTTCGACCACATCTCCCAGATGGATGCCGATCCTGAATTCGATACGGCGGTCCTGCGGCACGCCGGCATTGCGCTCAACCATACCATTCTGAACTTCTATGGCGCAGCGCACGGCATCCACCACACTGCGGAACTCAACCAGCGCCCCATCGCCGGTGCGCTTGATCACCCGGCCGTGGTGCACTGCGATGATCGGATCGATCAGGTCGCTGCGCAGTGCCCGCAACCTCGCCAAAGTACGATCTTCGTCCGCGCTCGCGAGCCGGCTATATCCGACCACATCCGCAGCTAGGATTGCGGCTAGCTTACGATTCTCGCTCAAGGGTCCGCCTCCTCATCTCCACGATAGCAGGAAGACCGAACCAAGAGGAAACTTTCGTACCGACAGCCACGCAGAAACCCGAATTGGCTGCGCGCTGCCACAGGCCCCACCCGATCGCCCGATGCCCATTTGCGCTGCCGCTTGCCGGTCGACGGCTATCGGTTCATGCTTGTGAATACCCTGGCCGTGAAGTGCGTAAGGAGATCACGCCGTCACGGCCCCTAGTGAGGTCTGGTTCGATGGACTGCGCAGGCTGCGGTTTCAAGGTTGAGGGCGGTTACGCTTTCTGTCCGAAGTGTGGCAAGCGCCAGCCCGTGCCATGCGCCAGTTGCGGCTATCCCTGCGCACCTGATTTCGAGTTCTGTCCGAAATGTGGGGCAAGCGTCGGTGCGCCCGCAAAAGCCGTCGAACGGCCTGCTCCGACACCAAGCCGAACCATTGTGCAGCCTTCTCGAACTCCGTCGCTGCTTCCGAACATCGATAGCGACGAAGGGCTGCATCCCATCTCTGACGCCGATCGCCGAACGGTAACCGTCCTCTTTGCCGACCTTTGCGGTTTCACGACACTCAGCGAGCAGCTCGACCCCGAGGTCATGCAAACGCTGCAGAACGAACTGTTCAAGGAATTGACGGCGGCCGTGCGAAACTTTGGTGGTTTCGTCGACAAATTCATCGGCGATGCATTGCTCGCTTTGTTCGGTGCGCCGGTCGCGCATGAGGACGATCCGGAACGTGCGCTTCGCGCCGCTCTCGACATGATCGCCCGGACGGCGCGGCTCGGCGAAAGCGCTCCCCACTCCGGCTCGCCTCTATTACTCCATATCGGCATAAACACTGGTCCGGTCGTTGCTGGACGATTAGGCATCGGCACCGCCAAATCCTATTCGGTGACCGGCGACACGGTGAATACAGCGCAACGCCTGCAATCGCTGGCCGCACCGGGTGAAGTGCTGGTAGGCGAACTCACTCACAGGCTGACCCGGCATGCCTTCTCTTACGAGTCGATGGGTGATGTCGTGCTTCGCGGCAAGGCTGGCAGTGTGCTCGTCCATCGGCTGGATGCACCCCTTGCGGCGCCGCGTGCAGCGCGTGGGCTCGAGGCGCTCGGCCTCAGCGCGCCGATGATAGGTCGTGCTGCGGAGCTCAATAGAATGCTGGCGAGCCTTGACCAGGCGTGCGGCGGCTCGGCCCAACTTGTCCGCCTCGTCGGAGAAGCCGGTATCGGGAAATCGCGGCTGGTGAAGGAGTTCGTCGCCCGTGTCGGCGACGAGGACCGTTTTCGCAACGTCGCCGTGCGACAGGCCACATGCTCACCCCTGGGCGAACAATCATTTGGCGCCTTGGGTGCAGTGGTGCGCAGCGCTGCCGGGATGATGCAAAACGACAATGGGGACGAAATGCGGGGGAAGCTCGCAGGCTTGCTTGCCGATCTCGGCCTGCAGGGCGAGGAACCGAAGCGGCTGATGCCTTTGCTCTACCATGTGCTTGGCCTTGGCGACCCCGATGCCACCTTGCAGCATGTCGAACCCGAGCAGCTACGGCGGCAAATTCTCTACGCGGTCCGCACCATCATCGAACGGCGGCTTGCGTTGTCGCCGCTGTTGATCGTCGTCGAAGACCTGCACTGGGCCGACGCCGTTTCGCTCGAGGCACTGCGTTTCGTGATGGACAGGTTGGATCGCACGCGATTGATGGTGCTGGTCACGCATCGCTCGGCGCCGGACAGCGGCCAGCTCGATTCAAGTCGGGTCAGTCACACGGCGCTCAGGCTTTCGCCGCTCAACAGCGATGAAGGACGCAGCCTGCTGGCGGCGCTTTTCGGCGAGAGCTGGGTAAGCTCCGCAGGACGGCTCGTCGATCAGATCCTCGAGCGAGCGGGCGGTAACCCTCTTTTTGTAGAGGAGATCGTTCGCGGCCTTATCGATCGCGGTGTACTGATGCGCGAGGGCCAGCGATGGCGGACTGTGGCAGGCGAAGTCGCAACCGACATTCCCGCCACTATCCAGGCAATGTTGCTTGCTCGCGTCGACCGGCTGCCGCAAGAGGTGCGCCGATTGGCCCAGGAAGCCGCGGTAATCGGCCCGCGCTTCGATGCCACGCTTCTGAAGACCGTGACAGCCGACCCCGCCCGGCTAGAAGCCGGCTGCGAACTGCTTTGCGATGCGGAAATCATCGAGGAAGTTGCCGGATCAGGCTCTGTCTCGTCGCAAAGCTACCGCTTTACGCAAACATTGCTGCAGGACGTGATCTACCAGAATCTGCTCCTGCAACGCCGGACCGAAATCCACGGGCGGATAGGTGCTGCCTTGGAGCAACTGTGCGGCGATAATCCGGAACGGCTCGAGGATTTGACCGTGCTCGGTCATCAGTTCGCACAGAGCGCCGAGCGGGAGAAGGGCGCGCATTACCTGCAGGCGGCCGGCGATCGCGCTCGCATGATATACGCCAACGACGACGCCCTTCGTTTCTACGAGCGAGCACTGACTGCGTTGGAGGCGACCGGGCAAACACCGCTCAAACTGACAATTGCCGAGCGCATCGCCGATTTGAGCGGCCCGGCGGGCCGCCGCGAGATCGCGCACCGCCACTACGAGGCGGTGTTGCAGGCATACCGCGAGTCGGCCGATCGCGTAGCGTCGGCGCGAGTTTTGCGTAAGATCGGTCGGCTGCTCTGGGACGTCGGCAAGCGGGACAAAGCAGAATCCCGCTACGCTGAAGCGGCAGCGCTCCTCGATGGAGCGGATGCTCCGATCGAGCAGGCGCATCTCTGGGAAGAACGCGGCCGACAGGCGTTCCGTAGCGGAGATCACGCTCTCGCGGCAAAATGGGCAGACGCGGCGTTGGATTGCGTACGCACCCTGACAACGGAGCATGTCTCCGAGGTAGGGCGTGATGCCACTCTTGTGACCGCCGAGGCACTCAATACCAAGGCTGTCGCGCTGGCTCGCCTTGGGCGAAACCGTGAAGCCGTGGGTCAAGTCGAGCACAGCATTGAATTGGCCGAAGCCGCCGGTCTGCTGGGCGCGGCCTGCCGCGGCTACACCAATCTCGGCGTGCTTTACACGACCATCGATCCAGCACGGGCGATGGAGGTCTGTCGGCGCGGTCTTGAAGTCGCGCGCCATATTGGTGATTTGGGCTTCCAGGCGCGCCTTCTCGCCAATCTGGCGGTCGCTTGTTGTACTTTCACGGATCGCTGTCCAACAGAGGGCGTACCTGCTGCCGAGAAAGCCATCGAGATCGACCGGGCACTCGACCAGCGAGAGCACCTGCCGGTGCCGTTGATTGTGCTTGGGCAGATCCACCAGTGCAACGGCCGTCCGGAACTGGCCGTTGGCTTGTTCCAGGAAGCACTGGACGTAGCCCGCGAAACGGGCGAACCCCAACTGCTGTTTCCGTGCTATGATGGCCTCGCAACGCTTAATCTCGACCTCGACAATCTTGCCGAGGCCGAACGTTACTTTTCCCTGGCGCAGGGTATATGCGCCCAGCACGGGCTCGACCCGGAAGCGCTTGTGGTGCTGCCCTTTCTCGATTAGCCGGGATTGGAGGTCCGAAATGTCCGCGCGTAGTGACTTGGTACCGCTTCAACCGGGCGATCGTGCGCCGAACTTGGTACTCGATGCAATTACCCAGGAAGGCAAGATCGCGCTTGACGACTTTCGCGGACAAAAACCGGTGCTGGTTGGTCTGTTTCGAGGTCTGCATTGTGCGTTTTGCCGGCGCCATATCGCCGCTCAGGCCCGGCTTGATCCGGAGCTGCGCGAAAAGGGCGTGGAGAGCCTGACGGTGGTCAACACGCCGATCGAACGGGCGCGTCTCTATTTCCGCTACCACCCGATGCCAAATCTGCTTGCGGCCTCAGACCCTGAACGCGCTTCACATCGTGCTTTTGGACTGCCCAATCTCGAATTCACCCAAAACGAGACGAACTGGCCGTACAAGGTCTCGATCGCAGCGGCAAAGGATATGCGGGTCGTCATGCCGAGCGAGTTGCCCGGTCCCATGGATCCTTTTGCGGCCAGCGAATTCCTCGACAAGAAGGACAATTACGAAGTGACCGAAGCCGACGAGCAGATGATGGCGACGGGACACGGACAACTGATCGGTCAGTTCCTGTTGGACCGGCAGGGGATCGTTCGCTGGAGCTTCACGGAGGTTCCAGAAGGTGGGCGATACATGTTTGGGGCGCCAAACCCGCAGGAACTGATGTCAGCCGTGTCCCAAGTCGCCCAATAGAGCGTCGGAAGACTGCATTGCTGCCATTTGCAATGCGGACAACGAAGGTCAAAACTTCGCGTTACAGCTTATGGCTTGAGATGCGTGGGCTCCAGGGTCGGCACTGCCGTGCGGCAAATCAGGCCGGGAGCCGCCACATTCGCACACGACCTGTACCACGCAATTCCGTTTCCTCGAGTGGGTCGCAAGCAAAATTTGGTCCAAGCATTTGGCGAGTTGCATCCGAAATACGGATTTCATCGGGCTCCGCGGACGTTTGAATGCGCGAGGCGAGATTAACCGTCTCGCCCCACAGGTCATAGGCGAACCGCCTCTTGCCTATGACGCCCGCGACGATTGGGCCTGAGTGAATTCCAATTCTGAGTCTCAGCGGTTCTCCTGCGAAGCGTTCGCGCTTGACCGCCTTGCGCAGCTCAAGTGCATAGCGCGCGAGGGCCTTTGCATGATCGGATCGCGCGGTGGGCAGGCCAGCGACCACCATCACACAATCGCCGATTGTCTTGATCTTTTCGCAGCCGTATCGTTCCGAGAGCCGATCCGCCGCCTTGAAGAAGTAATTTAAAATAGCGAGCGTCGTCACGGCTCCGACGCTCCGCGCTCGCTCCGTAAAACCGACTATGTCGGCAAAAAGCACACTCACTTCTGCGTGGTTGTCAGCAATTTTTTTGTGCGCTTTTAACCGCTCCGCGATCGACGCCGGAAGAATGTTGAGGAGCAGCGTTTCGGCGCGCTGGTATTCACGCGCCAATCCCTCCTGGCTCTTCCTCAACGCCTCGTTCGTCGATTGTAATTTCTCGTTGAGTTGACGCTCCCTCTCTTGCAGGAGTGTCATTTCATAAGCCTTTTGTTGAAGCCGCTGCCTATTGTCGCGTTCGGCAGTGGCATCAAGAAAGAGCAGCCACACGCAGGCATTGTCAGAAAAAAAATGAAGGTCCGCGACACGCCCGCTGGGCAGCTCGACCATGGCAATGTGAAACGGAAGCTCCGGGCAAGGCAGCAAACCTTCCATGAATTCAAGCTGCTCGGCAACAGGCTCGCCAATGCGAAGCGATGAGAGCCCGTAATGCTCAACATTACCGCCCTTCGCAGCTACGCAAAGCCGACTGTCGATTTTCAGATATGCGACAGAATGCCCGTTGTAGAAGAAATTGAAAATCCAACTCCCAACTTCTTTTGGCAATCCATGCATGGTCTACTTGGTTACCATTAAAGCAAGTTGACGAAACGCATCATCAACATTCTCACCCGAGAGCGCACTCGTTAGATAGATTTGCCATCCACGCTGCCTCAGTTCGTTAATCTCACTATCCGATATTGTCCACCGATCGGTCAGATCGTATTTGTTGAACAGCAATACAAACGGCATGGCGCCGAATTCGGCCTCGACCCGTTCGCGTAGCGTGAGCGCCACGGCAAGAGTGGCGGCGCGCGTTCCATCGACGACAAGCACAAGCCCGGTTGCACCTCGCACATAGCTGACGCGGAATGAGCCGATGTCGTCTTCACCGGCTAAATCCCACAAAATCAGATCGACGGTTTTGTCCGGGAGCGCGACACTCTTCTTGTCGATTTTCACTCCCACCGTAGTCAAGTAAGTTTCTGAAAAGATACTCTGCACATACCGGCGAACCAGACTCGTCTTCCCGACAGAGAACCCGCCCAGCATGCAGATCTTTTTTTGCAACATCTTTGGCTCACTAGTCCAGGTTTACCGTAATCGAAACCCGGCGATTGGTGGAGCTCCCAGTTTGACTACTTTCTGGCACCAGCGGCTCAAAAGTGCCCGCGCCCCGAACCAGCAGCAGTTCCGGAGCGACACCGCGTTTGTTGAGAAGCGCACGAACTGTCTCGGCGCGGGCTGCACTGATCGACGCGTTGGCCGTCTCACGGCCCGTGGTGTCCGAATGCCCGGTCAACATGAACCGTGCTGTTACGCCTGACTTGCGGGCATCTTGGGCAAATTCCTTTATTTGATCCGCTAACCTGTCGAGAACCGGCAACTGCTCCGGTCCCGGCACAACTTTGCCGGAAGAGAAGAAAATATCGGTCGCCTGGATGGCTTCTCTCAAATAATTAAGGTCTGCAAGGTCCAGCTCACGCAGCTGCGAGACATCCAGAACCACTCCGTCCGCCGAAAGTTGTTCGGCGGCGGCCTGCGCCCGGTTGATCCAGCCGGCAGGAGCCTCACCCACGACAAGGATGCGACCCTGGACGATCGAAAGCTGAACCGATTTCGGCGGGGACAGCGACGCCGTCAGCCGCTTCACCACGAACTTCGGATCCAGGCTCTGATAGAATTGCCACTGCGAATGAACGCGGGCAGGATCAACCTGCGTTCCGGACAGCAGAGCTTGCGGGTCGGCGGCAAGCGGGTCTCTGAGGCCGGAAATGTAGAATTGGCCGCCCCTCACAGTTTGTTGGGCGACTACGATTCCCGATTGGGCCTCAAGTCGCGACACATAATACTGCCAGTGCTCCGCCTCGCGTGCTTCGGGGCTCACATCACGAACCTTGGAGATGTCGAATTCCGGTCCGCCTGCCGAAAGCTGTCGGGCCGCTACGCGCGCCCGATCTATCCAGGTGTCGGGAGCCTCACCCTCGGCAACGATGCGATTATCGACGATCGAAAGCCGAACCGATTTCAGCGGATACAGCGACGCCGTCAGCCGCTTCAACACGAACTCCGGCTCAAGGCTCTGATAGAATTGCCACTGCGAATGAACGCGGGCGGGATCGATCTGCGTTCCGGACAACAACGACTGCGGGTCGGCGCCAAGCGGGTCTCTCATGCCGGAAATGTAGAATTGGCCGTCGCGTATCTTTTGTTCAGCAACGATGATGCCCGGCTGGGTCCCCAGTTGCGACACATAGGCCTGCCAGCGCTTCGCCTCGCGTTCTTCCGGGTCACGGACCCTGGAGATATCGAATACCGGCCCGCCTGCTGAGAGTTGCCGGGCGGCGGCCTGCGCCCGGTCGATCCACGTGGCAGCAGCCTCACCTTCGGCAACGATGTGATCATTGACGATTGAAAGCCGCACTGAATTCGGCGGAGCCAGCGACGCCGTCAGTCGCTTCAACACGAACTCCGGCTCAAGGCTCTGATAGAATTGCCACTGCGAATGAATGCGGACGGGATCGACCTGCGTTCCGGACAATAGCGACTGCGGGTCGGCGGCAAGCGGGTCTCGCAGGCCGGCAATATAGAATTGGCCATCGCGTATCTTTTGTTCGGCAACGATGATGCCCGGCTGGCTCCCCAGTCGCGACACATAGGCCTGCCAGTGCTCTGCCGCGCGTGCTTCGGGGCTCACATCGCGGACCTTGGAGATGTCGAATTCCGGCCCGCCTGCCGAAAGCTGTCGGGCCGCGGCGCGCGCCCGATCTATCCAGGTGTCGGGAGCCTCACCCTCGGCAACGATGCGACTATCGACGATTGAAAGTCGTACTGAATCCGGCGGAGCCAGCGACGCCGTCAGCCGCTTCAACACGAACTCCGGTTCAAGGCTCTGATAGAATTGCCACTGCGAATGAACGCGGGCGGGATCGACCTGCGTTCCAGACAACAGCGACTGCGGGTCGGCGGCAAGCGGGTCTCTCAGGCCGGCAACATAAAATTGGCCGCCGCGTATCTCTTGTTCGGCAACGATGATGCCCGGCTGGGTCTCCAGTCGCGATACGTAGGCCTGCCATCGCTGCCCGGATTGCCAGGAAAGAAAGAACCAACCGCCTGCCAGACTCAAAAGCAGCAGAGCCAGAGCCGCCACCAGCCACGGAAAACCCTCGTTTGTCTCCTCCTGCCTCAGCTCGACGCAGGTCTGCAACTGCGCCTCTATGCCGGCCAACTGCGAACTGTCACCGTCAAACTCCACTAAAGCCTGCGAGCATTCCTCATGGATACGAAGCAATACATCGCGAACTATTTCATGCAATTCCTCTGGCGGATTTCCTCGGATCACCGAAACCAAGGTCGCAGACGGTCCAACTTCCGACCAGAGACGAAGGTCGCCAAAACGAATTGTGTCCAGGCCGCTCTGTTCTTTCTCGTTGAAGGAATCTTTCACAAAATCTTGAATTGCACTGAGCATCGAAGAAATGAGTTGAGGATCTTCGCTCGTCGCATTGTCCGCAGTTACATGCGCTATCAAAAGACCTGAATTGCGATTAATGAGAAAGACGTGCTCTACACGATAGATAAGAGAATGCTTCAGTACAACTTCAGAGAAGCTAGCACCGGTCCTCCAAGATTCTAGTCTCCACTTGAGACCATGCCAGGTAAATATGTGTCTTAAAGTTTCATTCAGCGACTGAAAGGTCTGGTCGATCTTTTCCCCGATCGACTTGCGAATTGCTGGCAGAAACACCGGGTATAATATATCCGTCAGCGTACGCGGGCTCTTCTGGATCGACCGTTGCACAGCCCTTTCGACAGCTGGCGCAAGGGCCTCGCCGAGTTGCGCATGAGGCGCTCGTGCGGCCGCACTGGGAAGCACGTCGCCCACTGCTGCCGCAAGCTGCTCCGGTTCGTCGAGCAGATGCGTAACTCGTGAAAGCTCCGAAATTTCGCGGCTGACCAGCAACTGGCGCAGCGTTTCCATGCGAGGATCGGCGGTTGGAACTCCGTCGAGACGCGCACGGTAGTCCGGATCAACGTTCCGGGCAATTTCGATCAAAAGACTGGCCAGAGCCTCGCGATCAATCTCTGTATCGTTCGAGGCTGTTTTTTGTGGAAGGCTGATTGGGTCGACGGTCGACGTCAAGTTCCGATCAACTCACTTTCCAGCTACGCTCCGAGTTGTTCTTGCTGCCGACGGGATCCTGATTCAGACATTTTGCAACCTCGACAAACAGGCCAGCCAAAAGATTTCGGTCGGTCTTGACGTTGCCGAGATCGGAAAACATTTTCTCCATCAGCATCTGAATGCCTTCATTCTTTTGCTTGATTTCCTCACGCAGCAAATGATCGTTTCGATTTATCCGGTCCGCAATTTCGCGCTCAAGCTCGTTCAATTGATCCGACAACGCGCGCACCTGCTTTTCAAGCGCTTGATTTTGCTCGCGAAGATTCCGGTCAATCTCCTTGTCGGCGTCGGCTCGCGCGTCTTTTTCGTTCCGCAATTGCGCCGCAAGCGAGTCGACCTGCTTTTTCGCATTTGACTCGTACATTTCAAGATTGCGCTTGGCCTCGGATTCGACATCCTTGAAGCGCTGCAAGACCCGTTCTTCAAGCTTGGAAAAACGGCGGTCATAGTCCTGCATCTGGTTGCCGAACAGCAGATCACGTATCTTGTCGACACCTACAGCGTCGCCGGGGGTCCCGCTCTCGCGAGCCTGGCCCGCCATGAAGGCCAGCCCGTTTCCCTCTGCGTTACTTGTCAGATTTCCGTCCGCTTTATTTGCCGGAGAAGCGGTACTCGAAGATTCCTTGGCCATCCCTATACCCTTCATTTGAACAGCAGCCGCCGTACTAATTTAGCAACTTATAAAGATGTCAGCAAAATACCCGGCTCGCAAGCCGGAATCTTTTCGGCTTAAGCCGGTTCGCGCGTAAATTTCGAGCGCCTTGGATCCATCATCAAGCAACTGCAGCGCTCGTCATTCGGCCGCGGTTCCAAGTGGGGTCGAGCCGGATCTGCTTGCGCTCTCGTCTTCGCCGCGATCATCTTTTTTGCCGATGGTCGCAGCTCTAAGGCGTCGGGCATGAGCGCTTGCCATTCAAGCCTGTCTTCAAGTCTTTTTTCTTGCCCCTAATTCGCCCCGATCTTGACAGGGCAGAGCTGCCATCCGATGCCGTTGTCCGGTTCTGACATTCGCCGACTCTTGCCGAAGAAAACGAAAGCTCGATGATCCATAATGCTACCGCAAGGCGGTGTGGTACCGATGTTCAATGTCGAGCAAAACATCGGCGCAATGCCGGCATCCGCCGGCAGACCTACCAGATATCGGATATAGTCGTGCTGGACGATGGGTCGAATGGTGACGGCCTGCGCCGACAAAGATCGACGCAACTTGTTCTATCTCTTACGAACCAGGCGCGGGTAAGACAACGTGGCGGATAATCCCTTGGTTTCAATCGTGGTGCCGGCGCGGAACGCGGGGCTCACGCTGACACAAGCGC
>NZ_JAPYKS010000031.1:0-46611 GCF_037179605.1 Mesorhizobium salmacidum (SeqCode) | reverse complement strand
TTCATGGGCTTTGTCAAACTTGCCGCTATCGCTATCTGGCTCAGGTAGTTAAATCGTCACTACGCCCTAGGATGACGAAGGCATGGTGGCCGCAACGAGACAGTGAGTAGATGACCCACAGAAGTCTTCGGCGACGCATTGCGATCTGGATACCGGCCTTATTGGCCGGGTATGCGGCGCTCGCCTATGTCGCCGCGCCGGAATTCTGGACGTTCCGCGATCGCGGCTTTCGCAACCAGCGCTTCGAGATGGTCACCCACACGCCGCAAGGCATTCCCGGCGACCCCATCAATGTCGGCCTGGTCGGCACGGAGAAGGAGCTGGTGCACGCTTTCGCCGCCGCCGGCTGGGACACCGCCGACGCCGTCACCTTGAGGACCGCCATCGACATCGGCGAAAGCGTCCTGTTTTCCCGGCCCTATCCCGACGCGCCGATGAGCCGCCTGCTGTTCGAGGGCCGCGCCCAGCAACTCGCTTTCGAAAAGCCGGTCGGCGACAGTGCCGACCGGCGCCACCATGTCCGCTTCTGGCGGACGGATACGGTCGGCGACGACGGAAGGCCACTCTGGCTGGGCGCCGCCAGCTTCGATCGCGGCGTCGGCTTGAGCCACGACACGGGCGCCATCACCCATCATATCGGTCCCGACCTCGATGCCGAACGCGACTTTGTGATCGGCGATCTCAATGCCGCCGGCCTGTTGCTTTCAACCAGTGACGTGGCAGGCATCGGCCCCACTCGGGCCGGCCGCAATGGCGGCGGCGACCCCTATTTCACCGACGGCACGGCAATCGTCGGCGTGCTGAGGTAATTGCCGTGACCGGAGATCAGGCCGTAGTGATGACGATCTTGCCGAACGGCCCCTTCTCGAGATGCTCGAAGGCCCGCGGCACCTCGTCGAACCCAAAGATCTTGTCGATGACCGGCTTGATCGCCAGCGCCTCGATCGCCTGGTTCATCCGTTCGAAGGCGCGGCGGTGGCCGATCGAAATGCCTTGCACGACAATCCGGTTGCGCAGGAAGGGCACGATCGGAAAGCTGAGCTCCATGCTGCCCAGGAGGCCGATGATCGACAGCCGGCCGTCGGCGGCCAGTGCGTCGAGCGAGCGCCGCGCATTGTCGCCGCCGACCATTTCGAGGATATGGTTGACGCCGGCGCCACCTGTCAGCTCGCGCGCCGCCTCGTCCCATGCCGGCCGGGCGCGATAGTTGATCACTTGCCAGGCGCCGAGCGTCTTCGCCCACTCGAGCTTGCCGTCGCTGCTTGACGTGACGATGGCGCGCAGGCCGAAGGCGTGGGCGAATTGCAGCGCAAACAGGGAGACGCCGCCCGTGCCCTGGATCAGAATGGTCTGGCCAGGCACCGGTCTTGTCGCCTCGGCCATGGCGAACCATGCCGTCAGCGCCGCGATCGGCAGCGTCGAAGCCTCCGCATCGCTGAGCGATGGCGGCGCCAACACAGCGGCGTCCTCATGCAGGAGCAGGTAGTCGCTCAACGTGCCGGGCAGCGACGATCCCAGCGTGTGGTGATGCAGCACTGGCGGCGCATCGCCATCCGGCCAGTCGGCAATCACGTGCCCCAGCACGCGCTGGCCGGTCCGGAAACGGCTGACATCGCCGCCGACCGCCACCACTTCGCCAACCGCATCCGATGTCGGGACGAACGGAAAGCCAAGGTCGGGGATCAGCACGCCATCGACGATCATCCTGTCCTTGTAGTTCAGCGATATGGCCTTGATCCGCACCAGCAGGTCATGCGGCCCGGGCTCGGGAATCCTCCCTTCGGCCAATTCCAGCCTGGGCAGGCCGAAGCCGGTCATCCGCCAGGATCTGTTGATGTCGCTGCTCATTGTGTCTGCTCCCGATTGCATGGCGATATTTACGCTGTTTCACTGTGGAAAAAAGCGCTTCTATGATCCATAATTGGAAACGAGCTGGTGATCAGATTTCTACAATGGGAATAGATCGATGGAATCCGCGGATCTGCAAGGCATCGTCGCCTTCGTTCAAACGATCGAGGCAGGAAGCTTCACCGGCGCCGGAGAGCGGCTGCGCGTGACGAAATCGGCGGTCGGCAAATCGGTCGCGCAGCTGGAACAGCGGCTTGGCATTCGCTTGCTCAACCGCACCACGCGCAGCCTCAGCCCGACAAGTGAAGGCCTGTCCTATTATGAAGCCTGCGTCAGGGCGCTGTCCGAGATCGAAGCCGCCCAGGCGCTGCTTGCCTCGCGCCGGCAGGTGCCCTCGGGCCGGCTTCGGGTCGACCTGCCCTCGGCCTTCGGCCACCGCTGCGTGGCGCCCGTGCTGTTCGACATTTCCAGGCGATTTCCCGATCTGGCCATGGAGATTTCCTTCAACGACCGCCGCGTCGATCTCATCGAGGAAGGCATCGACCTTGCGATCCGCATGGGCGACCTCGACGACAGCCTGTCGCTCGCCGCACGCCGGCTCTATACCCAGCGTTCGGCCATATGCGCCGCCCCCGCCTATCTCGACAGAAACGGCAGACCACGGACGATCGAGGATCTCGCCGGCCATGACCTGATCGGCTACACCCGCAACGGCGTCGCCCACGCCTGGAGCATCAGGCAGGCCGATGGCCATGTCGCGAAGTTCACGCCGCGGGCAAGGCTGGTGCTCGACAATGGCGAGCCGATGCTCGGCGCGGTCCTTGCCGGTTGCGGCATCACCTTCCTGCCGACCTGGCTGGTGGCGGACAGCCTCAGGAGCGGCGCGCTCGAAATGGTGCTGGTGGACACGCTGGTCGAAAACATTTCCGTCCATGCGATCTGGCCGGTGACACGGGCCTTGACGCCCAAGGTGCGGGTCGTCGTCGACGCGCTGGTCGCGCATTTCTCATCGCCACCCTGGGACGCCGTCTGATCGCCCCGCATCCGCCGTCATCTTTCTAAAATGGTCGCCGACTATTTTCGAAAGCCGTGCGGCAATGCTATTGAGCCCTCATGCTATACGTTGAAATCGCCACCGTGGTCGTCCTCATCTGCGTGAACGGCCTTCTGTCGATGTCCGAACTCGCCATCGTCTCGTCGCGGCCGGCTCGCCTGAAAGCGATGATCGACCGTAACGTCAAAGGCGCCGGCCGCGCTTTGGCGCTTGGTTCCAACCCGGGCAAATTCCTGTCCTCCGTGCAGATCGGCATCACGCTGGTCGGCGTGCTCTCGGGCGCCTTTTCCGGCGCCACGCTCGGCCAGAGGCTGGCGCAATATCTGACTTCGACAGGCATCCGCGAGAACATCGCCGATCCGCTCGGCGTCGGCATCGTCGTGGCCATCATCACCTATGCCTCGCTGATCATCGGCGAGCTGGTGCCCAAGCAGATTGCGTTGCGCGATCCCGAGCGGGTCGCGGCCCGCGCGGCCCCGGCAATGACCATCCTTGCCTCCGTCTCGGCCCCTCTGGTCTTCCTGCTCGATATTTCGGGCCGTTCCGTGCTCTGGCTGCTCGGCCATCGCGGCGAAAGCGAGGAAAAGGTCACCGACGAGGAGATCAAGATGCTGGTCGCCGAGGCCGAGCATCACGGCACCATCGAATCCGACGAGCGGCGCATGATCGCCGGCGTCATGCGACTTGGCGACCGCGCCGTGCGCGCCGTCATGTCGCCGCGCACCGATGTCGACTGGATCAACCTGCAGTCCGACGAAGCCACGATCCGCAAGCTTCTGATGGACACCCAGCATTCGCGCCTGCCCGCCGGCGACGGCGGGGTCGACGCCATGATCGGCGTCATCCAGACACGCGACGTGCTGGCCGCACTGCTCGGCGGCCGCGCGCTCGACCCGCGCAAATATGTGCGCGCGGCACCCATCGTGCACGACCAGGCCGATGCGCTGGACGTGCTGCAGAAGCTGAAGGAGAGCAACGTGCCGATGGCGCTGGTGCATGACGAATACGGTCACTTCGAAGGCATCGTCACCCCCGCCGACATTCTGGAAGCCATCACCGGCGTCTTCCGCTCGGACCTCGAGGCCGGCGAGGAAGAAAACGCCGTCCAGCGCGATGACGGCTCATGGCTGCTCGCCGGCTACATGCAGGCCGACGAGATGGCCGAGGTGCTGGGCATCGACCTGCCGGAGAACCGCGACTACGAGACCGTCGCCGGCTATGTGCTGTCGCACATGCACCATCTGCCGGCGACCGGCGAATGCGTCGACGCGCAGGGCTGGCGCTTCGAGGTGGTCGACCTCGACGGCCGCCGCATCGACAAGCTGATCGCCACCCGCCTGCCCAGCGGCCACCGCGAGATGGCACGCTGACCGTTCAAATGTCCAAGGCGATCTACTGCTCCGCGAAAGCGCGCGCGAATGAATCGAGCATCGGCCGCGCGAGATACTCGAAAAAAGTCCGGTCGCCGGTGCTGATGAACGCCTCGACCGGCGTCCCGGGATAAAGTTGATCACGCCTCACGCCGGGCGGCAGGTCGGCGGCAATCGTCAGCTTCGCGCGGAAATAGGGCTCACGCGTGGTCTGGTCGATGAGCCGATCCGCCGAAATCTGCGTCACTGTGGCTGAAACCTCTGGCGTGAGCCGCGAGTTCAACGCGGACAATCGCAGTTTCGCCGGCTGGCCGATACGGACCTGATCGATGTCCTTCGGCCGCAGCTTCGCATCGACGACCAGGCCCGACGCAGTGGGCAGGATCTCCATGATCTTCTCGCCCGGGGCAATCACGCTGCCCTTGGAATTGTAGGTCGACGAGACCACGATGCCCGCTGCCGGCGCCTTGATCGTCGTGCGCCGCAGCACCGCCTCCGCCGCCCTGATCTGTTCGTCGACATCGGCCAGATTGGAGCGAACGTCGTCCAGTTTCGTCAGCGCCTCCTCGACGCGTTGCGTGGTCAGGCGCTCGGTCTGCTCCTGGCCTTCCACGATCTGGGTGTTGGCCGTCGCGAGATTGGCCTCCAGCGCTCCGGCTTGCCCGACGAGATCGGCCTCGCTACGCAATAGCTGGGAGTATTCGGTACGGTTGGTGAGGCCCCTGTCCAGCAAGCCGGTCTTGATGCCGAGTTCCTTCTTTACGACTTCGGCTTGTTGCTGAACGGCCTGTTTCTGGGCCTGTAACCCCACCACCGACTGCCGGTGCATGGCGACCCGTTGTGCCAGGATCGATTTCTCCGACCGGAACCGGGCGAGCCTGGCGTCGAATTCCTTTTGCTGTTCTCGAATCAGGGTCTCGAAATCGGGCTGGAAAGGTGCCGGCGCCGCTTCGGTGATTGGCGCCAGCCTGTCCAACCCGTCGCGTTCCGCCTCCAGCCGCGCCGCACTCGCCCTGAGCGCGATCGACTGTCTCGTCAGCCGGTTGAGTTCGGCCTGCGCGGCCGTTGGGTCCAGAACGATCAGATCCTGGGCCAGTTGCACGCGATCGCCTTCATGGACCAGTAACGCCTGGACGATACCGCCCTCGCGATGCTGGATCTGGATGTTTCCGCCGGTTGCCGAGATCGTGCCTTGCGTGATCACCGCTCCCGACAAGGGGGCGCTCACGGCCCAGTAGCCGAAGCCGCCCGCCAGCAGCGCTATGGCGGCATAGCCGGTGAGGGCCACGCGTCTTATGTCGGTGCGTGGCTGACTGTCCCAGGCGAGGCTCCGTGTCGTCATCTCAGGATCCGAAACTGCCACCCGCGCGGATCGTCGGGGCGAACGACCCGGTCACCACCGTGCTCTGCTGGACCGCCTTGCCGGTGACCGACCGCCGCAGCACCTCGCCGCTTGGACCGAAGGCTTCGATCATGCCGCCGCGCAAAAGCATCACGCGGTCGCAAGCAGCGGCGATCGAAGGCTGATGGGTGATCGCGACGACCGTGACGCCCGCCGTCCGTGCGGCCGAAAGCACCGCCTCGAGCGCAGCCTCGCCGCTACCGTCGAGATGGGAGCTGGGCTCGTCGAGCACCAGGAACCGCGGATTGCCGTAGAAGGCGCGCGCCAGCCCTATTCGCTGGCGCTCGCCGCCCGACAGCGCCCTGTCCGACGGGCCGATCATGGTCTGGTAGCCATCGCGCTGCGCCAGGATCAACTCATGCACCTGGGCGCGCTTTGCCGCCTCGACGATCGCTCCGTCGTCCGCCTCCGGGTCGAAGCGGGCGACGTTTTGCGCGATCGATCCTGGAAAGAGCTCGACCTCCTGCGAGAGGTAGCCGATATGTTTTCCGAGCTGGCTTTCGTCCCAGGTCCCGAGGTCGGCGCCGTCGATCCTGATTGAGCCGCCGGTCGGTTGGGCGGCACCCACGAGCAACCGCGCCAGCGTCGATTTGCCGGCGCCGCTCGGGCCGACGATGGCCAACGCTTCGCCGGCGCCGATCGCAAAGGTCAGCCGCTTGAGGAGGGGCTCCGTGCCGGGTCGGGCATTCGGCGCCATGAAGAAAACGTCCTGCGCGGAAATCGCGCCTGCCGGATCGGGCAGGATCAGTTTTCGCGACCCGGCCGGACGTGTAGCAAGCGCCTTTTCCAGCCGTGCCCACGCCCGCCGGGCGTCGGCGATCTGCCGCCAGGCGCCGATCAGCTGGTCGAGCGGCTGCAGCGCGCGCGACGAGACCAGCGACGAGGCGAAGATCATGCCGGCCGTCATTTGCCCTTGAAGCACCAGCCATGCGCCGGCGCCGAGGATCGCCAGTTGCAGCATCATGCGCAACGCCCGCGAGGCGCCGCTGAAGATCGCATTGGCGCTCGAGGAACGGTCATGGAAGGTGAGCGCCGCCCCTACATGCCGTCCCCAGACCCGCGCGGCGTTCTCCACCATACCCATGGCACGCAGCGTCTCCGCATTGCGGGCAAAGGCCTGTTCCGCCTGGCTGGCCAAGGCCGAACGCTCCGTGGACAAGGCATCGTTCCTGCCGATGGCAAGCTGGTTGGCCACGACCAGGAAAAGCAGAAGCACCGCGCCGGCGACCGTCACCCAGAACAGCACCGGATGGATGAGATAGAGCAAGGCGAGGAAGACAGGGGCGAAGGGCAGGTCGAACAACACCGCCACGCCGCGCGACCTGATGAAGGCGCAGACCGAGGCGAGGTCGCGCAGCGGCGAAAGGCCGCCGGCATATCTTGCGCCGAGCGAAACGGCGAAGGTACTGGCACCCAGTTTGCGGTCGACGGTCGCCGCGACGCGCTGCGTGTAAACGGCGCGGATCGCGTCCAGCAGCCCGAGGAAGGCGAGCGCGAGAACCGCGATGGCCGAAAGATAGACAAGCGTCTCGACGCTGGAGGACGGCAGCACGCGATCATAGACCTGCAACAGGTAGAGCGGAATCACCAACAGCAGGATGTTGATCAGCAGCGAGAAGACGCCGACATCGGCGATGGCGCGCATGAAGACCGGCCGCAGGCCGAAGGGTCCAGTCATTTCCGCATTTCCCGCCGCTGCATGATCCCGAGACCTTACACGTGGCCCCCGAATTCGGAACCGCCGTGCTGCGTGCTGCTGGCGATGCTGTGCGTGGCGGTGCTGCTGGTGAGGTGCAGAGCGCTCGCCGGCGCGTTGTCCAGCGTATAGGCGCGGATGTAGTCGATCTTCATCTCGGCAGGCGTCGCCAGATGATCGGGAGGCGCGCCGGCAATGCCGCCGACCGCGAGATCGGCCAGCATGTACATTGGCTTGTGCATATCGGATGGCGTCGCCGTTTCCGCGACCTGGACACCGTCATAGGTCCAGACGAGCTTGTCCGGCGTCCACAGCACACCATAGGTGTGGAAGCCGGCGGTATCCATGGTATTCACCGTCAACGTCACCTTGGTGTGCGTTCCCGTTTCATTCGAGTGCGCCGTCATGATCAACGAGTTCGGGTCCTGTCCGCGCGTTTCGATCACATCCAGTTCCGGCGGCCACGAGCCGTCTGCCGGCAGCAGCCAGAAGGCCGGCCAGGCGCCGGCGTTCTCGGGCAGGTCGGCGCGCATTTCGAAATAGCCGTAGGTCTGCGAGAAAGTGCTGTGTGTGTTGAGGATGCCTGACGTGTATTCGTAATTGTTGATCAGGGGCTTGATATTGGCCGGCGCCTGCGCGGCAGTGATGGTCAGCACGCCGTTGTTCACGCTGAACGGATGGACGGAGCTCGTCGGCCCGTAATTGGCGTCGATGTACCATTGCAGCTCGCCATTGCTGGTCAATGTGCTGCCGTTCGGCGCCCCCCATGAGAAATTGGTATCCCATGTGCCACCCTGGGCATTGTGAAGATTGAGCGTGTTGAAATCGTCGCTGAAGGACAGCTTCATTCCGGACATGTCGATCGGCAACTGGAACTGGTTGGAATGCAGGTTGTCGACGGTTGTATCCTTGAACTCGAGGATCTCGCCGGATCCGAGGTTCAACAGCACGTTCGATCCTGCTTGGACCATGTTCGAGTGGATGGCGTCGAACGATGTGAATCCATAGCCATTGAGGCGGACGGTGTCGGTGGCGGCAAAATTGGCGATCAGGTCGCTTCCGTTGCCTTTCGAGATGATAAAGGTGTCGTAGCCGCCGCCGCCGTCGATCAGAACGTCGTTTCCCCGGCCGCCGTCCAGCGTCTGGTGCCCGGCCGTGGCGGTGATAATGTTGTCCAACCCATTTCCGAAGGCGTAGTTATTGGGGTTTGTGACAATGAGGTTCTCGACATTGTCGGGGAGCTTGTAGCTCATCCATGTGCTGATCGTGTCGATGCCTGCGCCGGCGGCCTCGGCCACCTTGTTGCCCGCCCCATAGAGGTAATAGATGTCATCGCCCGTGCCACCGTGCATCGTGACGTTAGCACCGCCTACTCCCCAGAAGGAATCGTTTCCGGGGCTGCCATACATGTCCGGCCCGGCCCCTGTCGCTGAGTACCAGTGGTTGGACGTGCCGCTATAGGGAAGAGGAACACCCACGGCGTTGACGAAGAAGCTCATCGGACAAATCCTCCTCGCGATGCCGGGCCAGCTCGAATCGTTCGATACGAACTTCGGATGGCCGCATTGGATCAATGCTGAAAGGAACGATATCGTTCCCGGGAATCATTACACAATTGACCATAACATCGATCTTTCGGAAGGCTATACTTATTATCTTGGAAAAGAGTGCCGGTTAACTGCGGCTATTTAGTAAAATTGTGTATAAACCAGAAATTGCAAAGGATCTACTTAGATGAAGGATCTACTTGGATGAAGGGTATCCACCCGGCTCATCGCCGCCTGCCTTCTCGGCGCCGGATCCTGCGGTGGGGCGGGAAGCCTTCGCCCTCAGACAGCGGCTTCGATCGGCTCGGCAAGCCTGGGATTTGAACGTGCCGCGATCAGGCAACTGGCCACGATGAGGCCCGCTCCCGCCAGCGTGGTCCAGGTCACCGCCTCGTCGAAGAAGAGGAAGCCAAGCGCGATCGCCCAGATGAAGGCGGAGTATTCCGTCGGAATCAGATACTGCGCTTCGGCCCGCGCGTAGGCCCAGCTCATCAGGAACTGGCCGGCGAGCGACAGTGCCGTCACTCCGGCCAGCGGAAGCCAGAGCTCGCGCGGCAGGGCAATGGCGAGCCAGGGTGCGGCGAGACCGAGGATGACCGCCACGCAAAGGTTCTGGAACAGCATGATCTCGATCGGTTTGGCCAACAGCGCCTGCTGCCGCGCAAGGATCAAATTGTAGGCATAGAACACCGTCGACACCAGCACCGCCGCCGTGCCGAGCAAGGCATCCCTGGCATGGCTTGTCTGCCCGAACTGGCCGCCCACGATGATCGCGACGCCCGCAATGCCGGCCAGCGAGGCCCAGATCGCCTGGCGCTGGATTCGTTCGCCCAGCAGCAGCGCGGCCAGCAGCAGGGCAAACAGCGGCGCTACGAAACTGAGCCCGATCGCCTCCGCCAGCGGCAGCCGGGCGAGCCCCCAGAAGAAGGACAGCAAGACAACGCCGACGACCGCGGCACGCAATACGTGCAGCCTGAGCACGGAAGGCGTGGGCAGCGTGCGCGGCCCCGCCGACCAGCCGGCGCCCGCAACCACGGTCGCAAGCATGCTGCGCCACAGCACAGTGTTGTAGACGCCGACGGCGATGACGAGGACCTTCATCGCCGCGTCCATCCCCGACAGAAGGAAGATGCCGAGCGCGCAGACAAGCACCGGGACCATGGGAGAAACGGCGCCTGCCGGGTGGGATGACTTCACGAGGTCCCTCATGTGATGGATCGCAGCCGGATATATCAGGGCCGACCGGCGGGCCAGATGGCAGCCCCGCCGATATGGCGGTCCACGTTGCTGCCTGGACAATCGGGACATGAACTTTCTGGCCACGCGTGTCGATTTCAGCCTTGCCCGTTCGTCATATCATTGAACCAACCCAACCAAGGAGAAAGACCATGCGGTTTATGATGCTGATGATCCCCGGCGGCTACGCGGACGCCGCGCCCGATGTCATGCCCAGCGCCGAGGCGGTGGAAGGGATGATGAAATACAATCACGAGCTGAAGAAAGCCGGCGTGTTGCTGGCGCTCGACGGCCTGCATCCGCCATCCTCCGGGGCGCGGGTCAGCTTCAAAGGCGGCAAGCCTGTGGTCGTCGATGGCCCCTTCGCCGAGGTCAAGGAAGTGCTGGGCGGCTATTGGGTGATCGATGTACGCTCGCGCGACGAGGCCATCGAATGGGCCCGCCGCTGCCCCGCGGGGGAGAATGACGTGATCGAAATCCGCCAGGTCTTTGAAATGAGCGAATTTCCCGAGGACGTCCAGAAGGTAGCGGACCGCCTCGGCAGGCTGAAGGATTGACCCCCAACGCAACCATCGAAGCCGTCTGGCGGATCGAGCAGCCGAAGCTCACCGCCAGATTGGCACGCACTCTCAGGGATGTCGGGCTGGCCGAGGAAATCGCGCAGGACGCCTTCCTGCTGGCGCTGGAGCGCTGGCCTCGCGACGGCATTCCGCGCAATCCGGCCGCCTGGTTGACGCAGGTCGCCAGGAACCGCGCGCTCGACCGGCTGCGCCGCACCACCATGATCGACGGGAAGCATCGCGAACTCGCCATCGATCTCACCGAGCTGGAGCGCGAGATGCCCGACATCGAGGCGGCGCTTGATGAGGATATCGACGACGACCTGCTGCGGTTGATCTTCACCGCTTGCCATCCCGTCTTGCCGGCCGAGCAACGTGCCGCACTCGCCTTGCGGCTGCTGGGCGGACTGTCGACGCCGGAGATCGCCCGCGCCTTCCTGGTGCCCGAAGTCACCGCCGCTCAGCGCATCGTGCGCGCCAAGCGAAGCCTTCGCGATGCCGCCATCCCATTCGAGACGCCGCGTGCGCAAGAGCGCCGCGAACGCCTCAGTGCTGTGCTGGAGGTGGTCTATCTCATCTTCAATGAGGGCTATGTGGCCACCGCCGGACCGGACTGGCTGCGCGCCGATCTGTGCGGCGAAGCGCTGCGCCTCGGCCGCTCGATGGCGGCGCTGATGCCGGATCAGCCCGAGGTGCAGGGGCTGGTGTCGCTGATGGAATTCAATGCCTCCCGCTTCGCGGGTCGCACCGGCGGGGCGGGCGATCCGATCCTGCTGCTCGACCAGGATCGCGGCCGGTGGGATTGGTCGCTCATCCGGTGCGCCCTCGACGGCCTGAACCGCGCCATGCTCCTGACATCAGCGCCCGGACCCTATCTGCTGCAGGCGATGATCGCGGCCTGCCATGCCCGCGCGGTGACTGCCGCCGACACCGACTGGATCGCGATATCGGCCTACTATCAGGCGCTTGCGCTCACGGCCCCCTCGCCCATCGTCGAAATCAATCGCGCCGTGGCGGTCGGCATGGCGTTCGGCCCGGCGCAAGGCCTTGCCATCGTCGAGGCGCTGAGGGACGAGCCGCGCCTGCAAGACTCGCATCTCCTGCCCACGGTGCGCGGCGATCTCCTGCAGAAGCTCGGCCATCAGACGGAAGCCAGCGCCGCGTTCCGCCACGCCGCCAAATTGACCGGCAACGACAGGGAACGCGCCCTGCTGCTCGCCCGCGCCACGGGGGCAGCCGATCGCGACCTTTAGCTGTCCGTTCGCCGCCAGTTGGAACCGCTCGGGCAGGCTGGCCCTCAGCACGTCCGGTGACAGTTCACTTCCTATGCGTCCGCCGCAACGCCACGCGGTTTGTTTGGTGCGGCGCGGCGTTTCAGGCCCAGCCGCAACTTCTTTGCAAGAACCCCCAACGAAAAAAGGGCGGCGCAAGCACCGCCCCCGTAGCCTTGGGAGGACAATCCGATCCGGCGGATCAGGCCGCCTGGGCTTCCCCGGCGATAGCATCGGCGGCACGAGCGGCCTTCAGCACCTTGGCCCACCAGGCGACGTCGTTGACCAGCGCGGCGGCGGCCTGATTCAGGTGCTCGAGATCTTCGAGCTTCTTCTCGCCCTGGCGGACGGCAAGGAAATCGCCCCAGGCGATATGGACGGCGGACTTGACCGGCGCCATCTGCAATTCGACGGCGTGGAGACGAAGCTGTTCGACAGCGCGCGAGCCTCCGACACTGCCATAGCCGACAAAACCGGCCGGCTTCTTGTTCCACTCGTTGGCGGCGTAGTCGATGGCGTTCTTCAGCACGGCAGTCGGGCCGTGATTGTACTCGGCGGCGGTGAAGATGAAGCCGTCGAATCCGGCGACCTTCTTCTGCCAGCGCTGTGCGACTTCGTTCTGCGACGGCGCCCAGGCGGAAGACGCGACCTCATCGAAGAAGGGCAGCGGAAAGTCGCGCAGGTCGACGATTTCGACATCGATATCGGCATGTGCCTTGGCGATCTTGGCGATCCACTGCGTCGGCACGTCGGCGAAGCGGGCGGCGCGCGTCGAACCGATGACAATGGCGATTTTGGGCTTGGGCATAAGGGGCTCTCCTTGCGGGAATTTTTGGTATCGTTTGGATACCGGCGCTATATGTGATAGTGACAAACCGGCGCGCAAGGAGGCACGTTTTTGTTACTGAGGCACCCGCATAACACCGAGGACTGCCGGGCCGTGTCGGAGATCCTGCAGCGCGTCGGCGACAAATGGACCGTGCTCGTGGTCGGCAAGCTTGGCGGCGGACCGCTGCGTTTCAACGAGTTGCGCGCGGCCGTCGGAGGCATCTCGCAGAAGATGCTGACCACCACCTTGCGCGGCCTGGAGCGCGACGGCTTCGTCACCCGCAAGGTGTTTGCGACCATACCGCCACGCGTCGACTACGAGTTGACCGAGCTTGGCCACGAGTTGCTGGTCCCGGTCGGCGCGCTCGGCGAATGGGCCCGCAAGAACACCCAACGTGTCCAGTCGGCGCGCGCCAAATTCGACGAGATGCAAGCCTGAAGTCCTTGCGCGGCAAGGAGTCCGGAGTTTCGCACCGAGCGGCGCTTCGCGTTGCAGACGAAGTCATGGTTCCCTGAACGAGAAGTCTTGGTTCGCCGAAGAGATCCGGGAATTTGTCCATGGCGCTCAGGTGTGCTCACGCGCGTGGCGGTGACCACATTCCAAAGGCAGCCGGTCAGGCTCTTCGCGCCATGGCCCCCAAGGCGTCGGGCTGCAGATCGTGCACGTCGCTGTCCGCTCCTTCGCACCAGCCGTGTCATGCAGACAGGCGGTGCGCCCAAGGTCCTGTTTGACTTCGGCATAAGCAGTTATGGCGAGCGCGGCGAGAGCCGCCGCAAGCCAGCCGTTCAATAGGTGTTGACGCATTGTCTTCCTCCGAGGCCCGCAGAATTGGCCGTGGAGGCAACGGCAGGATGTCGCTGACCGCATCGCACGGGCGATGTTACAAATGTCCGGATTGGCGGTATCGAATCAGCTTTCGGCTGGAACGGCCTTCGGCTTGCCCTCGCCGTCCAGTGCCACCATGATGAAATCGGCGTGCGTGACTTTTTCCATCAGGTCGGAGAGATAGCGCTGCGCCCAGGCCTCGACCTTGAGCGTCATCGAAGTGCGGCCGACGCGTTCGACATGGGTGTAGATGCACAGCGTGTCGCCGATCTTCATCGGCTTGGCGAAGGACATCTCCTTGACCGCCGCCGTCACCACGCGCCCCCTGGCGCGCTCGGCGGCGCGGATGCCGCAGGCAAGGTCCATCTGCGCCATCACCCAGCCGCCGAAAATGTCGCCGGCGGCATTGGCGTCCGAAGGCATGGCCAGAGTGCGCAGCGTCAGGTCCCCGATCGGCCGTCCATCCGCGTACTGCACCATGCGAGAAATTCCTCGATATCGATTGCCTGCGATCCCGTAGCGTCACGGCGCGGACGCGTCAACGCGCCACTGGACCGCCGACGCGCACCGGGCATCGGGGCAAAGCCTGCTTGGCGGCTAGAAGAAGCGCGCGAGATTCGAGCGGATGCGGGCGAGAACGGTCTCCCCGGCAAGGTCTGGCACGAAAGCCCTGCCCGTGATCGCCTCGTAGGCCCGGGCGTAGACGCTGGAGGCCTGTTCGACGATCTCGTCCGGAATCCTCGGGATCGGGTCCTTGTAGGGATCGCAGCGCGCCGTTACCCACGAGCGGATGAAATCCTTGTCGAAGCTCTCCGGTCGCGTGCCATCAGCCAGCGCCTGTTCGTAGCTCCTGGCGATCCAGTAGCGGCTGCTGTCGGGCGTGTGGATTTCGTCGGCGAGAATGATCGTCCCGTCCCTGTCGGTACCGAATTCGTATTTTGTGTCGGCAAGGATCAGGCCGCGCTCTGCGGCGCGCGCCTGGCCGCGGGCGAACAGCTTCAGGGCGTAACTCGAAACTGTGTCCCACTGCTCCTGCGTAAGAAGACCCTGCTCGATGATCTCGGCCCTGGACAGCGGCTCGTCATGGCCCCCATCCGCGGCCTTGCTGGTCGGCGTGATGACCGGCTCGGCCAGCTTCTCATTGTCGCGCAGGCCGTCCGGCAGGCGCATCCCGTACATCTCCCGTTCGCCGCGCCGGTAGCGGGTCAGGATCGAGGTGCTGGTGGTCCCGGCCAGATAGCCGCGCGTGACGATCTCGACCGGCAGGATGTCGAGCCTTGTGCCGACGACCACGTTCGGGTCGGGATATTCCAGCACATGGTTCGGACAGATATCGGCCGTTTCCTCGAACCAGTACCGCGCCGTCTGCGTCAGTATCTCTCCCTTGAACGGGATCGAGGTCAGGATGATGTCGAAGGCGCTGAGACGGTCGGTGGCGATGATGATGCGCCTGCCGTCGGCAAGGTCGTAATTCTCGCGGACCTTGCCTTTGTAATAGGCCGGCAGTTCGGGAATGAAAGCATCCGACAGGACACGCATGGGTTCTCCTGCCTTGCGCAGAGTGGCCGATGCCCTCGCATAGTCCGTCGACCCCATGCATATCAAGCGTGATTGTCGGTATTCCCGGCAACCCGGCTGGATATACCAGTCGCTTTTTTCACAACCGATGCCGGAAGGCCCGGCGACTTGGCGGACCAGCCGCGCCTAGGCTGGTGCCACATTCAGGAGCCACCGACGTCCACCATGCAGACCTACGATTTCATCATTGTCGGCTCCGGCTCGGCCGGCTCCGTCCTGGCCGACAAACTGTCGGCCTCTGGGCGCTTCTCGGTCCTGGTGCTGGAGGCCGGCGGCAGTGACCGGCGCTTTTACGTGCAGATGCCGCTCGGCTACGGCAAGACCTTCTTCGATCCCACCGTCAACTGGAACTACAAGACGGAGCCGGATCCCGGCCTTGGCGGCAATGTCGACCACTGGCCGCGCGGCAAGCTGCTTGGCGGCTCGAGTTCGATCAACGCCATGGTCTGGATCCGCGGCGCGCGCGAGGATTTCGACGACTGGCGCGCCGCCGGCAATCCCGGCTGGGGCTATGACGATCTGTTGCCGGCCTTCAAGGCGCTCGAGGACAACGAGGCCGGCGCCGACCGATGGCGCGGCACCGGCGGCCCGCTGCACATCAGCGATACAGCCAGCGCCGTCCACCCGTTGACCAAGCGCTATCTCGCCGCCGGCCAGCAGGCCGGACTGCCGCTCAATCCCGACTTCAACGGCGCCGCCCAGGAAGGCGTCGGCATCTACCAGATCTCGACCAAAAACGGCCGTCGCATGTCGGCCGCCCGCGCCTTCCTGCGCCCGGCGATGAAGCGCGGCAATGTCCGCGTCGAGACCAATGCGCTGGCAAGCCGCATCCTGTTCGAAGGCAAGCGCGCGGTCGGCGTCGAATATTTGCGGAACGGCCAGACCAGGACGGCCCGCGCCGGCCGTGAAATCATCCTGTCCGCCGGCTCGATCAACTCGCCGCAGCTCATGCAGCTCTCCGGCGTCGGCCCGGCGGCGCTGCTCAAAGGGTTGGGCATCCCGGTGGTGCATGCCAACGAGAATGTCGGCGCCAATCTGCAGGATCACGTCGGCATCAACTACACCTTCAAGGGCAAGCTGCCGACGCTCAACCAGATCCTGCGCCCCTGGTGGGGCAAGCTTTTGGTCGGCATGCAGTACATCCTGACCCGCTCCGGCCCGCTGTCGCTGTCGATGAACCATGGCGGCGGCTTCTTCCGCACCGACCCGGCGTCTTCCCGGCCCAACATGCAGCTCTATTTCCAGGCCTTCTCGACGCTCATCCCGAAAAACGGCGAGCGGCCGATCCTGACGCCGGATCCGTGGCCGGGCTTCTCCATCGGCCTGTCCAACTGCCGTCCATCGAGCCGCGGCGAGATCATGATCCGCTCCAGCAATCCGCTGGATTATCCCAAAATCGTCGCCAACGCCTACTCGACCAACGCCGATGTCGACGAGATGTTGGCGGCGGTGAAATTCGTGCGCAAGATCGCCTCGATGCCCGCCATGGCCGAGATCATCGCCGAAGAGGTGTTGCCCGGCCCGTCGATCCAGTCCGACGCCGACCTGATCACCGATTTCAGGAAGCGCTCCGGCACGGTCTATCACCCGGTTTCGACCTGCCGCATGGGCCCCGACCCCTCGCGATCCGTGGTCGATCCGCGCCTCAAGGTGCACGGGCTCGAAGGCTTGCGCGTCATCGACGCCTCGATCTTTCCCGACAACATCACCGGCAACACCAACGCCGCCTCGGTCATGACCGGGTGGAAGGGCGCCGAACTGGTTCTGGAGGACCACGCATGAAGATCACCGACGTCAAGACCTGGGTTGTCGGCAATCCGCCGCCCGGCATCGGCGGCAAGTATTTCATCTTCGTCAAGCTGACCACCGATGGCGGCGTGGCCGGTTATGGCGAGGCCTACAACGCCACCTTCTCCGCCCACATCACGGCAAAGATGATCGAGGACATGGCCGAGCGTTATCTCGTCGGCCGCGATCCGCACGACATCGAGAATTTCTTCCGCCGCGCCTATTCCTCCGGCTTCACCCAGCGCCCCGACGTTTCCGGCATGGGTTGTTTTTCCGCACTCGAAATGGCCTGCTGGGACATTGTCGGCAAGGAGGCCGACAAGCCGGTCTATAAGCTGCTCGGCGGCCAGGTGCACGAGACGCTGCGCTCCTACACCTACCTCTACCCGCACACCGGCAGCGTGCATTCGGAGGACGCGCCGGACGGCAGGAACGTCTACAACGACCCAGAGATGGCGGCGGCCTGCGCGCTCGAATATGTCGAGCAGGGTTTCAACGCCGTCAAGCTCGACCCGGCCGGCCCCTACACCGCCTTCGACGGCCACCAGCCGCGCCTCATCGACATCGATGTCTCGACCCGCATGATCAAGGCGATCCGCGAGGCGGTCGGCACCCGCGCCGACATCCTCTTCGGCACGCACGGCCAGTTCACCGCATCGGGCGCGCTGCGCATGGCGCGCGCCATCGAACCCTATGATCCCCTGTGGTTCGAGGAGCCGGTGCCGCCTGACATGCCCGAAGTGATGGCGCAGGTGGCGCGTGCGACTTCGATCCCGATCGCCACCGGTGAGCGGCTGACGACGAAATCCGAATTCGCCCGCGTCATCGAGAACCGCGCCGCCACCATCCTGCAGCCGGATCTCGGCCGCTCCGGCGGCATTCTGGAGACCAAGAAGATCGCGGCCATGGCCGAGGCCTACCACATCCAGGTCGCGCCGCATTGCTATTGCGGGCCGATCGTCGGTGCCGCCAACATCCAGCTCGCGGTGACGCTGCCGAATTTCCTCATCCTGGAATCGCTGAAACAGTGGGACGGTTTCCACGCCACGCTCTTGAAGAAGAAGATCGAATGGCAGGACGGCAATGTCATCCCATCGAAGGAGCCCGGCCTCGGCGTGGAGCTCAACGAGGCGGTCTGCGATGCCCATCCCTATACCGGCAAGGACCTGCATCTGCAGATGATGCAGACGCCGTTGATGCCGTGAGCGAAAGCTACGCCTTCATCGGCCTTGGCCATCTCGGCGGCAACCTTGCCGCCAGCCTGCTCCGCAACGGCTTTGCCGTCACCGTTGTCGACCGCGATCCCGCCGCCGTCGAGCGCCTCGTCGCGCTTGGCGCCACGGCCGCCAACAGCCCGGCCGAAGCGGCCGCCCGCGCCGGCAATGCCATCACGTGCCTGCCCTCACCGAAAGTCAGCGAGGCGGTGCTGGCTGGTCCGGGCGGGTTGCTGGAAGGTCTGCCCAAGGGCGGCACATGGATCGAAATGTCGACCAACGGCCGCGACGAGATTTTACGGCTTGCCGCCCTCCCCTCGGCCAAGGGCGTCGAGACGCTCGAATGCCCGGTCACCGGCGGCGTGCATCTGGCGGCGGTCGGCAAAATCACCGCGCTGGTCGGCGGCGATGCCATCCTCTACGAGCGCCACCGCCCGGCGATCGAAGCCATGTGCGCGAAGTCTTTCCTGATGGGCCCGATCGGCTCGGCGGCGGTGATCAAGGTCATCACCAACATGCTGGCCTTCATCCATCTGGTCGCCGCCGGCGAGGCGCTGATGCTGGCCAATCAGGGAGGGCTCGATCTCGCGCAGAGCTACCACGCCATCGTGGCCTCCTCCGGCAACAGCTTCGTGCACGAGACCGAAAGCCAGTTGGTGCTGAACGGCTCCTATGACATCGGCTTCACCATGGACCTGGCATTGAAGGACCTTGGCTTCGCGCTCGCCATGGGCAGGGATTTCGGCGTTCCGCTGGAGCTCGCATCGCGGGTCGACGCAATCTTTCAGCAGGGCAAGGCTGCCTTTGGCGGCAGTGCCTGGTCGACCCAGATCGTCAAGCTGCTGGAAGACGCGGTCGGAACCGATCTTCGTGCGCCGGGTTTTCCGGCCAAGCTGGAGGTTTGAGCAACATGAGCCAGCAAATGAAATCAATGCGTTGGGCAAGAATCTAGAATCATAGCCGCAACAACTTGAATCAGAGCTGCAACATCTCGACTGGTTTCCCGAGCGAGAGTTTCGATCGGATTGCATACCGCGGCGATTGGCGGAAACACCCTCCCCTTCGTCATCCTCGGGCTTGACCCGAGGATCCATGCCGTAACATCAAGGCGTTGCAACGGTGCTGTTCCGCCGCACTCTTCGGCCAGGTCGCGGCATGGATCCCAGGGTCTCCGCGACGGAGCTTCGCTCCTGCTTCGCCCAGGGATGACGACGTTGTGGGACGCTCTTCCCCCGGCAACGCCTCGCTTCAATATCTCACCATCAACGCCCCGGGCAGGATCTCGAAGGTCGCCGGTATGCGCCCCGGCGACTCGCCGTCTATGTCGATCAGCGCGCCGTTCTTTTCCACATCGCCGAGCGGTTCGACCACCACCTTCCTGCCGCGCAGGATGGTGATGGCGGGATGGCTGCGATGCCTGCCGCCATAGAGCAGCCTGATATCCCAGATCAGCTTCAGCTTGCCGGCCGCGCGCAGGATGACGATGTCGAACTGCCCATCGGTCAGCTCCGCATCGGGCGCGATCATCATGCCGCCGCCGAAGAATTTGCCGTTGGCCACCGCCACCAGCGCCATCCGCGCCTCGACCGGCGTGGCGTCGTCGACGGTGATCCGTACGTCCTGGAAGCGGTAGCGGATGAACTCGACCACCGTGCGCCACAGGAACAGCGCCTTGGCCGACATCCTGCCCTTGCGCTTGTCGGCATTGACAGCACGGTCGGTGGCGCCCGACAGGCCGAGGCTGGCGATGTTGATGAAGTGCCGGCTGGCCAGCGCGCCATGATCGTCGACATAGCAGATGCGGCCGGCATCGACCGCACTTGCCTTGGCGTCGGCGATCCGTTTCAGCGTTGCGTCGATCTCCTTCGGCAGGCCGAGGCCGCGCGCGAAATCGATGCCGGCGCCGCACGGCAGCAGGCCGAGTTCGGCTGTCCTGCCGCCCTCCTCGCGGGCCTGCAGCAGGCCGTCGGCCACTTCGCTGGCCGTGCCGTCGCCGCCGGCCGCGATCACCAGGTCGAAGCCGTTTGCCGCGAGATCGAGCGCCAGCCGCTCGGCGTCGCCCTCGGCCTGCGTCTCGCGCAGTTCGAAATCGCCGAAGTGCTTTTTCAGCGCGGCGGCGACATCGGGCCAATGCCGTTTCAGCCGGCCGCCACCGGCAATCGGATTGAGCACCACCCCGACCTTCACTACGCATCCTCCCCCGGAAGGCGCCGGACATGCCGCGCCCGATCCTCTGCCGGCCCCGATCCTTTTGCCGGCATTGAAACCCGCGCCTGTCGGCAGAGCAAGGGGGCACCGCCGGTTCGTTCGCCGAAAGGCGGGCAGGCTGTCTAAGGCGTTCGCGCCTGAATTTCCTTGGCTTCTGGCATCGGTCCCCGATAATCCCGCTATCCACAGGGGCGCGGCCATTTCCCAAACCCCTTACCCGGCGTAAGTTCAACCCATCTCAGGCGGCTACCGATCGTCAAGCCGAAAGGCGAAGTGAAAGGCGGATTTCCTGAGGCCCGTACGGCCCGAAGCGAGAGCAGGCTTGCCTGTTCGAGGGACGGAAGCCGAGACCTACGGGGCCGCGGAAAGCGTGCCAACGCCGACGGCGGACCGATGCTGCCATGAAGGACGGCAAAAACCTTCGATGGCACGCAGGGCAAAGCCCGCAAGGGCCAAGACCGGCGTGGTCTGGAACGGACGTCGCCCTCGGGCGGCTTCTGGCAGGACCGTCAAAATCAAGGCCGGCATGGCGCGACGACTTTACGGAAGTTGCTGCCACGACCGTGTCCTGATCTGACAGGGAGGCGCTGGGAGAAATCCCGGCGCCGACTGTTTTTTGGCTCTCCCACACAATTGTTGCGGTGTTTCCGGTTGGGGCTGCAACCGGAAACAAAATCAGCTAACGTTCGACGTCAATTGAAGGGGGATACTTCATGACATTGATCCAGAAGCTTGCCGTCGCTTATGCATTCCTGTTCTTCGCGGTCGTGGCCATCGGCTACATTCCAGCCTTCAACGATGCCGACGGCAACCTGTTCGGCCTGTTCTCGCTGCAATGGTATGACGACCTGCTGCATGCCTTTTCCGGCGTCTGGGCGCTGGCCGCCGCCTTCATCTCGCACCGCCAGGCGGTGTTCTATTTCAAGCTGTTCGGCTCGGTCTATCTGTTCGACGGCGTGCTCGGGCTGATCACCGGCTCCGGCTGCCTCGATGCCGGCATCTTCATCAACGGCTTCCGCTCCCTCAACGACATCGAATTCCCAACCCGATTCTTCGCCAACCTGCCGCACATCGTCATCGGCGGCATCGCCGTCTATATCGGCTTCTGGCTGTCGAAGCGCATCTACGACCACTTCGCCACGGCCTGACCGGCCATGGCCCTGTTTCGCTTGATAAAGCGCATCATCAAGGCGATCCTCTGGCTGATCGTAATCGTTGTCCTGATCCCGATCGCCGGGCTCGCCTATGGCTTCCTGACGACGCCGTCGCTCGACAGGACGCCGCTGCCCGGCATTGCCGACGGCGCGCCGCCCAAGGCGCTGGCCGACAAGGTGCGCGCCGAGATCTCCGGCTACCAGCGGCCTGAGGAATCGACCTTCCTCACCTATCCGGAATGGGCGATCGTCTACGCCGCGCGCGAATATGCCGGTTTCGTCGCCAAGGACCAGCCGAGCGGTTTTCCCTATTGGTCCTATGTCGGCCGCTTCTGGCAGGATTACGCGACGGTGATGCGCGCCAGTTCCGCCTATAAGTTCAACTATGCCAACCACCAGATGCTGGTCATCATCGGCACCAGCCACTCGATCGAGCATATCCTGCAGTGGGCCTATGAGAACACGGTCGGCCGCATCACCGAGGCGGCATCGGGCAAGCGCACCGCCGCCGACATCTACCAGGCCAAGGTGGCGGCGGATTATGCAGGCTTTCTCGACCAGGTGCCGTGGTACCAGTTTCCCTATGCGCAAAAGCGCGCCGGGCTGTTCGCCGTACAGCCGGCGCCTGGTGACAGTTCCATTCGCACCAGCGAACGCAAGCTCGCCTTCGGCCTCGCCGACACCATCAAGCAAGGCTATGCCGACCTCATCAAGAAGGCGCTTGCCGCGACTTCCGACCCGGCCTTCCTCGATGTCCATGTCTGGGCAAAGGGGCCGGTCGGCGAGGCCACCCGCGACGAGCCCGACACCTTGCTGGAACGGGACCTGGGCCCGGACGGCACCATCTTCGTCACCAAGCGATATCAGGTCTTCACCGACATGATCCCGCGGCTGATCGACAAGGGTGTCTCCTTCGTCGAGATCGGTGGCAATGACGAGATCATGGTCACGGTGCTGTCAACCGATTCGATCGCCGTCCCCGAAGGCATGCGCATCCTGTTCAGCTATCCGCTCCCGGCGGATCCCTCGACGCGCCGCACCGGCATGGTCGTGGCCGTGCGCAAGCTGCACCTGGTGTTGCCGTCGCTGATGAAGGCCGGCGCCGGGCTCGAACACGTCTACGACTATTGAGGCGACAGTCCTGCCATGCGTCGACTGATCCGGATTGTCGGCTGGCTCGCGCTCACGCTGGTGGTGCTGGTCATTGTGGCGCTCGTCGGCTTTCGCGGCGCGGCGGCTTTTCGCGAGACCCTGTCGCCGCGGGAAGCGGCTCCGGCGGGAGTATTGTTCGCGACGGTCGACGGGCTGAAGATGCACTACCAGGTCTGGGGACCGCCGGACGGGCCGCCGCTGCTTCTGTTCCACGGTACGGCTTCCTGGGCCGAAACCTACCGCGATATCGCGGCACCCCTGGGTGAACAGGGCTTCCGCGTAATCGCCGTCGACATGCCGCCCTTCGGTATTCGGAAAGACCGGCCGACCAGGACTATTCGCGCGCCGCTCACGCCAGGCGTGTCCTCGGCTTTGCCGACGCGCTCGGCCTTCGGCATTTCAGCGTCGGCGTCCACTCTTATGGTGGTGGCGGCGTGATCGAAGCCGCCTTCCCGGCCCCGGATCGCATCGATGCGATGATCCTGCTCGACGTGGCGATTGGCCTCGGCCAGACCGAGGCTTCGGCCCCGCCGTTCGCATCCCTCCTGAAAAGGGACTGGCCACGCCAGCTCCTGACTGCCTCGACCTTCACCAATCCGCTCATGACCGGGTTCGGCTTGCGCAAATTTATCGAGAACGACGATCTCGTCACGGCGGAGCGCATCGCCATCTACACGCGCCCGCTGAACGTCAAGGGCACCACCAATGCCGTTGGTCATTGGCTGTTCAGCGGCCTCTACAATGACGAGCGGAAATCGCTTGCCGCCAACAAGGCGAATTATCGCGCCTTCACGCCGCCGGTTCTCGTCATCTGGGGGCGAGAGGATTCGACCACGCCGCTGGCCCAGGGCGAAGAGATCGCCTCGCTGTTTCCACACGCCGAACTGGCCGTCCTCGACGGCGTCAACCACATCCCGCAGGTCGAGCGTCCGCACGACGTGGTGCGGCTGATCGCCAATTTCCTCGAACGGACCTTGCCGGGCACCGGGTAGGCACGCGCGGCCACGCACATTCCACGGTCGAAGCCAAAATCCCGCCTTGTTCGCGCGCAATGGAGAATGCATGTCGCCTGGAACGCGACATGCGCCTGACTGGGCTGCCGGGGGGCATCTCGAAGGGACGAGACCGTGATCAAGACCGCCCTTGTCGCCATGACCATCGTCGGCTGCGACTGCGACGCCAAGCTGTGCGAATATATCGGCGAGACGCCGGCCAAGTGGTCGACCATCGCCGATTGCGAAGCCGCGATGAAAAGCCAGATCCTGCACGAGCGCAATTTCAACTATCCGCTGGTGTCCGGCATCTGTCGCGCGAAAGGTTCGGCGCCCTCATCGCACCTGGCCGCGATCGCGTCGGGCCCGGAACTGAAGCCCGCCAGCCGGATCGTCAGAACGGAAAGCCCGCTGCCGCCGGAGCTCAGCCATCGGCCGAGCGTCCCGGTCGGATCACCCACGACGGCCCTGGACGCGGCCGCTGCGCGCCCCGTCGCCTATGAACAGGTGGTCGATGGCGGCACCGGCGTGCTCTATCGCACGAAGAACGGCTACGCCGTGGTCAAGACCGATCTCGGCCGCGCCGTCTCGGCGACCGCCGACGCGGCAAAGCGCTCCGTGAACTGGCTGGCCGGCCTGGTGCCGGGCAAGCTGTAGGCCTCGACTACATCTTCAGCTTCAGGCTCTGCCAGAACCTGTCGATCAGCGGCTTCTCGGTCGCCGCGTCCTCGCCCGCGACACGCGTGATGAACAGCAGTCCCTGGTCGGCGAGACCGTAGCCGACGATCTCGAAATAAGCGGTGTCGGTGCGGGTCTTCACCTCGGCGGTGATGCCGGTCAATTCCTTGCCGTCCGCGAGCTTGCGCGTCGTCGGCTGCTGCGTCAGCTTGGCACCCGCCTTGACCGATTCCTTCGTCATCTCCTGCAGCATCAGCTGGTTCAGCGACACCGGGTTCATCTTGCCGTATTCCTGCACCACGACGATCGTGCCCAGCGCCGAGGCCATCAGATATTGCGTGATGTTCTCGCCGAGATCGGTCTTGGTCACCGAAATGCCGCTCGGATGGTTGAAGGAGAAACTGTCGCCGGAAAAGGTCGCGAAATCGTTCTTGTCGAGCTTCACTTCGACCTGTTTGCCGTCCGGCAACGTCACATGGGCGCTCTCGCCGGCATCGATATCAACCGCCTTGCCGTCGATCGTCAGCCTGAAGGCTTTCAGGTCTTCAGCGCCGGCCGGTCCGGGGCAAAGTGCGACGAAGGCGAGCACCGCCGCCGCTGATCCCATCCGCATGGAATTCTCCTCTGACTGCTAAGCCGTCCCGCTCAGCGCCTTGATGGCACGGTAGAAGGTCGAGGAAAACAGTTCCGTCGGGTCATAGTGGCGCTTTGCCGCCAGGAAAGCCGGCAGCTCGGGATAGGACGCCAGCAGCTCCTTGGCCGTATAGTGCAGCTGGTAGGGCAGGAAGAATCGCCCGCCATGCTTGATCGTTACGTCGATAAGGGCCCGCGTCAGCGCGCGCATCCTGGTATTGCCATCGGCATCGGCGGGCTGGTTGATATAGAGCACCAGCGAATAGGCCGGCTCCGGCGCATAGGTCAGCGCCACGTCCTCCTTGTGGACGATGCGCACCGAGGCGTTGAGCACCGGCAGATCCTGGTTGCGCAGGATCTCGCGCGCTTCCGCGATGAATTCGACATAGGCGGCGCGAGGAATAAAATATTCGTGCAGTATGTCGGTCTCGCCCATGAGGTCGTTGAACAGATACGGGACCGAATCGTGCATCGGGTTGTTGCGGGTGACGAGACAGGCCTCGCCCTCGGCAAGCGCGGAGGTACGCGGCACCGTGCAGCTCTCGAATTTCGGCTCCAGCGTCTTTTCGGTGAACCATTTCAGCTCCTGGAACGCACTGCCCCATTTGGCCATGTTCATGATCACCCGCTTCAGGCCGACGCCATCGGGTTCGCCGAGCGCCGGCTGGTCGGCCGGCGGCTGCTCGGCGACCTTGTCGTAGCGGTAGACAATCATGTCCTCGAGGAAATTGCCCGGCGCCGTCGACAGATGGCCGTAGAACAGGCCGATATCCATGTTCGGCTCCAGCACCTCGGCAAAGAATTTCGGGAAATCGTCGGATTTGATGATCTCGCGCGAGGTGCGGTAGACGGCATTGTCGACAATATCGAGCGTTGCCTCCAGCACCACGCCGAACAGGCCGTAGCCGCCGACGACATGGCGGAACAGCTCGCTGTTGTCGGCTGGCGAGCAGGTGGTCACCGCACCGTCGGCCAGCATCACCCGCATCGAGCGGATCGAGCCGGCCACAGAGCCCGCCTGGTGGTCCATGCCATGCGCGTTCACCGACAGCGAGCCGCCGACCGAAAAGATGTCGGTCGACTGCATCGCCTTCACGGCGAAGCGCGGATGCAGCATGTTCTGGATGTCGTGCCAGCACGCGCCCGGCTGCAAGGTCATTGTCTTGGCCACGGCGTCCACCGTGACCTTGTTGAACTTTCTGAGGTCGAGAACCAGCGCATTGTCGTCGAAAGCATGCCCGCCCATCGAATGGCGGATCGCCGCCAGCGACACTTTCAGCCCGGTGGCGCGCGCGAAGGCCAGCGCCCTGACGATGTGCTCTTCCTCGCTGACCTCGACCACGCCATAGACCGGCGTCCTCGACAGGCCGCTGGCGTCGTTAATGTCGCCGCCTTTTGCCAGCCAGGGCAGCGACGGTTCGAAGGCCGGCGGGCTGGCGATCGGCTTCAGCGGCAGCGCGATGCCGTCGATATCGGCGATGCGTCCGGTGTTCTTCGGCCCTGACGGGCCTCGCGCCAGCCGCGCCACGGTGGTACCACCCCACAGCACCGCGCCGCCGAAAACAGCCGCCCCCAGCAGCAGCCGCCGCGACAGGCGAAATCCCTTTTGTTCCTCGGCCATGCAGATCCCCCGTCAGCCAAGGAATAGCGCGGCCTTTTGGCAAAAACCATAGCGGCGCTGCCGGAACGGCGCTTCACCACCGTCGTCGCCTGGCGGTGAGTGCCCAAGGTAATGAAAATGGCCGGTCCCCGAAGGAACCGGCCAGATTGGAGCAGGGTCTCAAAAGTCCGGTCAGGAGTCGCTATGAAGCCTTCTTGATCGACGTCACCATGCCGGTCTTGTCGTCGACGGTCACCGCCACCTTGGCGCCGACCTTCAGTTTCCCGACCGACGCATCGGGCGACAGCTGGTAGATCTTGCCGTCGTCGAGGGTGACCGACTTGGTTGTCGGATCGACCGCCTGGATGGTGCCCTGAACGGTCGCGGCATAGGCCGAGCCGAGGAAGGCGAGCAGAGCGGCGGTGGTTGCGAGGGTCTTCTTCATGGATAGCACTCCGTGCTGTTTCGGTTTTCCGGCACCGCTTGGGAGAGAGCAGCACCGAACGGCCCGAGGCTGGGCGGAAAGCGCACTGTCCGCAAATCACGTTGGGTGTATTTTCGCAAAGGAATCATCGGCTTAATTCCGACACAATAGCGTCCACGCCCTCCGGCGCCGATAGCTTTCCCGCGCTGATGGAAGGCTCTTCTCCGCACGAAAAGAGTCGTTTGACGGATTGTGGCTGGCGTCGTCGGCGATCACGCCGCCGCCGCAATCCCTGCCCGGCGCATCACGAAACAGGACTTCGATTTTTCGTCGGTACACATTTTATGTCGTGCGCCGGCCCGAGCCTCCCACCCGGCCGAGACGAATTTCGCGCCCAGGTTGCAAACTCGAAGCGAATGCGGGATGGTGTCGCGTTGTCGTAGAGGGGGACTTCCATGAAAATCGCCGTCCGGACCACCCTATCCCTGATGCTGGCGATCTTGCCGGGCCTGGCTGGCGCGCAAAGCGCCGATCCGGGTGACAGCACGATCATGTTTGCTCTTGATGATCCCGACATGGCGGCGGCGACCGCGCGGGCGCTCGCCGGCCTGGATGAATTCCTGGCCTTGTCCGAAACCCCTCCGTCCGGCACGGACAGGTTCAAGCTGAAGGTCAAGGTGCGGGACGGCGACGTCTCCGAGCATTTCTGGGTCATTCCCTTCCATCGCACGGAAACCGGATTCGTCGGCATATTGGCGAACGAACCGGAGCAAGTGCGCAACGTCGTGCTCGGCCAGAATATCGAATTCACGCGCGACGATATTTCCGACTGGGGATACACCAGGGACGGCCACCAGGTCGGCAGCTTCACCGTCTGTGTGATGTTCAAGAAAATGTCCAAGGAAGAGGCGCACTATATGCGCGGCAAATACGGCTTCGACTGCTGAGCCTGCTTCGGCCCATCAAATCGCACCGTCCCTCACGCCGATCTTCCTCACCAAGGCCGCCGTCGCCAGCATGGCGCCCATATCCGAAATCATCGGCGCGACATGGGTCTGGTAGTCCAGCGGCACCGAAATATCAGGCAGTTCGAAGAAGTTCTTCGTTTGCGGTAACAGCAGGAAACCGTCTGCGCCGTTCAGCGCAACGCGGGCCGGATCGTCCGGCCAGGTTTCGCCCAGCCATTTCAGTGCCTGCGCCAGGCGACCGGTCACCAGTGGCCGCGCCGCTTCGATGTTGTCGGTGCGGAATTCATAGGCGGCGTCGAGTTCGGGCACACCGGACGACAAGTCCTGCATCTTGCTGGCGAACATGCCGCGGAAGAAGCCAACGACCGCATTGGTCCGGCGCGTCGCCACCAATACCCCCGGGAACGGCTCGATCGCTTCGAAAGCGACGATGACACCCTTGAAGACTGTCGATGAATCCTTGCCCGACCCTACTCGCAGTTCTGCTTCGTAAAGCTCGAACGGAAACTCTTCGTAGCGGCCCGAAACGACATCGTCGAACGACTGCTTGTTGAAGGCGCCGACCGCCTCGCGTGGCAGCCGGTCGAAAGAGTTCGGCCTCCCTCCATGCTGATAACGCATATCCGCAATGGAGCCGAAGATGATTGGCAGCAGCGTCTCGCGGAACGATTGCTGCAGCCGCGTCGCCGGTTTCATGGCCTGGAAGTAGAGCACGCTCGAAGCCACCAAGCCGATGCCATAGAGAAACACATGCGGCGTCGAGAACCATTGCTCGTTGGGATCGGCGACCTTGTTGAACAGCCAGGCAATGAGCGCGACGAAGACGACCATCAGGCCAACGAACAACGGCACGCGCCACTTGACCCTGCGTGCCACCGAGGCCCTTGTCGCTTCGTAGGTCTCGATGTCCTTCTTGATGGCCGCGATGTCGGCCGCGCCCGGCATGAAAGTTTCCATTGCCATCCCCCCGCTGCCGAAGCCCGTTTGCGCCATTATGATAGCTGCTTTTGCAGGAATGACGCCAGCCGGATAGAGCGGTGATCCCTTATCCCCTTGTGTGAGAAGGGAAGATCGCGCCCAGCCGCCCTTCGACCTTTCCCCTTATCGAACTCTCCAATTCCTCCACCGACACCAGCCGCTCATGGTCGCCCACGCGTAGCCGCATGAATGGATGCAGCCGGTGGGCGGCGATCCTGCCGCGCGTATCGGCATCAGCACTCACATCGACGACGAAAATCCCGCCGATCCGCCCCGGCCATGGCTGGCGGGCAAAAGCGGTGCCGAGGAAATCGCCGAGCCCATAGGCGATGATCGCGTCGCCGATCCGCTCCACCGGCTGCACGACATGGGCATGATGGCCGGCGATCAGCCCCACGCCCTGCCCGGCCAGCCGCCGCGCCAGCGCCCGTGTTCCGGCGCGCGGAAAATGGCGGAATTCCCAATCCCAATGCGGCACGGCACAAAGCAGATCGACCCCTGCGCTCGCTTCACCAGGCCAGCGCGCCGGATCGCCTTCCATCAAGACGCGGCCGGCAAACAAGCTCTCATCGGCGTTGCGCCAGAGCGTGAAAGCGGCGAAGCCGAGAGCGAGCGGCCCGGCCGCGAAGCGTTCGATCGGACCATTGGCGGCCAGACCGATGGTGCGGATATCGAGCCGCTTCAGCGCCGCCACCGTCGCGTCGAAACCGGCGACGCCCTGGTCGAACACATGATTGTTGGCCAGCGACAGCACCAGTTTTTCGCGCCCGATCCCGACCGCTGCCAGCGCCTCGGCCAGAAAGCGTTCGCTCATCGCATGACGCGTACCGAGCTTGGTTCCCAGTACCGCGCTCGGGCTGTCGACAACAGGACTCTCACAATTGCCGATGATCAGGTCCGCCGTGCCCAGCAGCGCCTTGATCGCCGGATCGCAGTCGGGCGCGCTCCGGTTGGCGACCGCCGAGATATCGCCGATGAAGGCCAGCCGCACCGTCTGTCTCGGTGGCCGGTCCATCAGCGTCCCCGATGCCGGCGCAAACCCGGTGGCGTCACCGACGAGCGACGGTTTCAGGAAATGCGGCAGCCAGGACAGTTTATAGGAGAGCGGATAGTTCGACACGGCACGCCCAATCGTTTGCCTTGTTTAGACTGTCCAGCGGGCAGGTTGAAGCCGTCGGCAATCAACGATGTGGACAGCGTGTCGGCACCGACAGGCGCGACATTGTAAATCTGTGTATGGTCGCTGGCGACAAATGGGAGGGAAAGATGACGCGCATAGCAAGCCTGCTGGCATCGGCTTTCATTCTGCTCGTGCCACTGTCGTCCGCATCGGCCGCCATGCCGGAAGCGGCAACCGCTTTGTTCGAGGCAAAAACCGTGGCCGCGCGCGAGGCCGCGCTGTCTACCCTGGAAGCTGCTGCACCGAAAGATCCGGCGTCCGCCTATGCCGCCGGCGCCGGTGAATTCTTCACCGCGCTGGAATTGCTGGCCAGCGGTCTGCACCGCCATGGTTTCGAGAGCCCGCAATCCTTCATGCTGCCACTGATGCAGCTGCCCGTGCCGCCCAATCCCAAACCCGAGCCGCTGACCTATGAAGAGTTCCGCGCCATACTGGTCGCGTTCCGCGACCGGCTGGGAAAATCCGCCACGACACTGGGTTCGGTGCCAGCCGATGCCGATATCGGCATGGTCATCGACCTCACCCATGTCGGTATCGACCTCAACGAGGACGGCACGATCGCGCCGGATGAAAGCATGGCGGCGATCATGGCCGCGCTGTCGCATGGCGCCATGGCGCCGGACGGCGCCGCACCGGCGCTCACTTTCCGCTTCGATCGCGCCGACGGCTATTGGCTGCAGGGCTATGCCGAGTTCCTGATGGCGCAGGCCGATTTCTGGCTGGCGCATGATTTCAGGAGCACGTTCGACGGCTCGTTCCACATGCTTTTTCCGCGCGCCAAGCTGCCGTTGCAGGACATCCTCGTGCCGCCGCCAAGCGAGATGGGCTCGAGCATCTTCTCCTCGGAATGGCGCATCGCCGATTTCATCTCGATGGTGCACATGATCAACTGGCCGGTGATCGAGCCGGAGCGTCGCAAGGCGGCGCGCCAGGAGCTGCTCGAAATGATCCGGCTGTCGCGCGAGGACTGGAAGGCGATCCGCGCCGAGACCGACAATGACCGCGAATGGCTGCCCGGCCCGCAGCAGAAGGGCGAAAACCCGCTCACCGGCCTCGAAGTCGGCGCGGAGCAGGTCCAGGCCTGGCTCGCCGCCTTGACCATGGCCGAGGACCTGCTCGAAGGCCGCGCGCTGCTGCCGCATTTCCGCATCACCGGCAAGGGCATCAACATGAAGCGCTTCTTCGACGAGCCAAAACCATTCGACCTCGTGCTGTCGATCACCGGTCCCGGCATCGCCCCTTACCTCGAAACCGGCAAGATCCTGACCAGCGAGGATTTCGACCAGATCCAGCGCCAGTTCGGCGGCGGCGGGTTCTTGACGTTCGCGCTGTGGTTCAACTGAGCGCGCCCTAGGCTGATGCAGGTGCCTCAGCGGGCGAACCCGCTCATCCGGGCCAGCAGCCACTGCAGTGGATTGCCGACAAAGGCCCGCGTGACGAAGGTGTCGTGCGCAGCGTCCGATGCAAGCAGGGCGACAGTGCCGGCTTCGAGGCGGCGCGGTGGATCGGAACTGGCATCTATACCGTGGCCCGCCAGCGCCTGCCTGATCTCGGCATTGCCGGAGGCCGATGATTTGCCATAGGCGCTGACGAAGAAACTCTTCCTGTGATGCGCGATCCAGTCGGCGAAGATGCCGGACTCGTCGAACACGGCGTCGAGCAGGATGACCCCGAGCAGGCGTCCGCCGATGTCACCATTCCCAAGTACTGAGGCGGCCGGATTGTAGCCGCCGCTATAGGCGACCATCACCACCGGCATGGCCTCGAATTTTGCCGCCTTGGCGCCGGTCAGCTTGGCCAGGCCTGGCGTCGCCTCGGCCATGAACTTGGCAAAATAGCCTGGTGTCCAGAAATTGCCGGCGCTGGAATCCTGCGCGTCGCGGGCAAATTGCGGCGCCACCAGCACGGCGTTGAGGCCTGAAGCCTCGACCTGCGCGACGACCCGCTGGCGCCCGACCACGTCGCGCTGCAAGGTCGCGCCATTGCCGTGGAAGAACACCACGATGACAGCAGGCCTGGCGGGATCGAACCCTTTGGGAATCGCGAGCAGTGTCGAGCGGTCACGATAGGTCTCGTCTTCCCAATAGATTCCCCCGCGCGGCGAGGTGTGACCGTGGCGGCCGTTCGCATCCACGTCGAGAAACGGCCCGGAGCCGTCGGGCAGCTTGCCCCGGTACGGAAACGGTGACGCCTTGAACGGCACGATGGTCGAGATCGCCTTTTGCAAGCGCGCCCCCTGGCTTGCCGCCGGAAACGCCGCCGTGGCCAGCAGTCCGGCGACGATGGCGCGCCGGTCCGGCATCAGGCGGGCACCACCCGGAGAGCCGGCGCTTTCGATGGCAGGAGCACGGCAAAGAACGCCGGGATGGCGACGACATAGGCCATCGCTGCCCATTGCAGCACGGCACTGAGCCCGAAGCTGGTGGCGACGATCGGCACGGCGGCCGAGCCGATGACCGAGAAACAGCCATTGACGCCCCAGGCCCAGACGAACAGATGCTCCTTGCCCAGCCGCGCCAGCCAGGTCATCGCGGTGGCCATCGGCATGCCCATCAGGAAGGCCGGCGGCGACACCAGCAGGAAGCAGAGCAGCAGCCGCACGGCATAGGGATAGGCGCCAATCCGGTCGAGCACGGGCGACAGATAGAATCCGTAGACCAGCAGCAGCGCACAGATGGCCAGCAGCACAACCGGCAGCAGCGTCCTGGCGCGGTCGAAGATGCGCTCGGCGAACAGGCTGCCGAGGCCGGAGAACACCAGCATCGAGGAGATCAGCACCGAGGCCGAGACGGTCGGGTTGGCCAGCGCCACGGTAAAGCGGCTGATCAGCCCGACCTCGACCATGATGTAGCCGAGACCGAGGCAAGCGAAATACAGGATGGTGCCGAGCTTGCCGCGCGAGCGTGAGAACACGATGCGCCAGCCGAAGATGACCGGCAGCAGCACCAGCGATGCCGCCGTGATGCAGGCGATGCCGAGCGTCGTCCAGATCAGGAGATAGGCCCAGTCGTCCTGGAACAGGTCGAGCCGGTCGAGCGTGCGCGGCAGGTCGGCGACCTTCACATAGGCAGCGAAATAGGGTTGGTCGTTGCTCAGCGCACGCGCGTCGAAGACATAATCGTTGGCGAGCTTTTCCCAACCGCCGGTCAAAAGCGCGTGCCAGGTCATGCGCTGCAACGCGGTCGCAGGCAGCACCTGCGGACCGGCATCGGCACCGGCATCCGCACAAGCATCGAGTGTCGGATCGGCAGGCGCCGTCGGGTCGCAGTCAGGATTTGCAGGCGCTGACGCATCGGCGGGCTGGGTCAGCGTCGCGTCCTGTCCGCTGCCGAAGATCGAGGCGCGGTAATCATCGAGTACCTTTTGCGCCCCCGAGCCGTCATAAACTATTCCTGGATAGTAGACCTCCTCCCAGGACATCGATTTGGTGTAGTCGCGCAGCGTCTTGATTTCGGTTTCCGTGAAGCCGCCGCGCTTGAACAGCACCGTCGTGGTGGAGAGATAGCTCGACACGGCGAAGATATCGTTGGCGGCACCTTGGCGGTCGAATATTTTCGCCGCTTCGGCGACGGTCGAATAAAGCTTGAGCACCGATTTCGGCGGCTCTTCCTTGTTCCACAAGGTGATCGACAGCACGCCGCCATCGGCAAGCGCGTGCATGTAGCTCAGCATCGCCTCACGCGTGTAGGCATATTTCTCCGAAATGGCGAAGCCGCCGGGATTGGACAGGCCGACGCTGTCGGCGAGGCTGAGGTCGATGACGTCGTAGCGCTCCGCCGTGTTGGCGAGGAACAGGCGCCCGTCATAGTCGATCACCTTGATCCGCGGCTCGGCCAGAATATTGCCGGTCACGTCCCTGAGCACGGAATCGCGAAACGCCCGCAACGTCATCGGGTTGCTTTCGGCGACGGTCACCGATGTCGAACCGGCATTGAGCGCCGCTTGGGTGGAGATGCCGCCGCCGAACTGCACGACGAATGTCTTGGGCTTCTGCTTGATGACATAGGGATAGTGCATCGGCAGATAGCGGAAATAGACCTGCTCGGCCGGCGCCAGGTTGCGCATGATGCCTTCCGGCCCGTCGCCGTCGCGATACATGCCGACATAGGTGTTGGCCGGAACCTCGGGCATGCCGAAAGCGGCGTTGTCGCTCAGGCCCGGCGCGAAATGCATGTAGGAGCTGGCATAGACCTGCAGGTCGCCGAACGGCGAGACGCTGCGGTAGATGCGCTTGCCGTCGGGGAAATTGCGGGCATAGGCGACGCCCTTATATTGCGAGACGGCGATGTCGGGTATGCCTGTGAGCCCAGGCAGCATGAGGTAGCCGGCGATCGACAGCGCCGCGATTACGGCACCAGCGACAACACTCTTCCAGGCGCCGAACGCGACGAACCACAAGAGCGAGCCGGCGGCCCACAAAAGCAGCGGCACGACGATGATGGTTTCAGGCGCGAACAGATACAGCGACACCAGCACGACGAGGCCGGCAAGCCCCGAGCCGGTCAGGTCGGCGAAATAGACGCGGCCGAAGGCGGTGCGGCTTTTCAGGAAGACGATGCCGAGGAAGAAGGCGCCGGCCAGGAACGGCAGGAGGTAGAGCAGGAAATTGGCGAGCAGCCGCCATTTCTGCTGGGGATCGGAAACCAGGAAGATGGCGTTGAACGGCACCGTCTGGGCGACAAGGTTGGAGCCGACGGCGAGCGGGCCGATCAGCAACAGGGCCACTGTTGCCGCGCCTTGCCAGTGGCGGTCGAACCAGCCCTTGCCGGCGAAGATGACGACGCTGGACAAGGAGAAACCAAGCATGGCGAGGCTGACCACCAGCGAGCCGAAATGCGACCAGCTGCCCACGGCGAACACCCGCATGACGGCGATCTGCAGGGCGATAATGGCGCCGGCGATCAGCCCGACCGCGAGATAGTGCGCAAGCCGTGGCGCCTCCAGCGGGGCGATGCCTGGTCGAGAAATCGATGCGACGGCTGCCATGCAGGCCCCTTGGTGCGAAATTCAGCAAGGCCGGTGCCGCTGCGCGGCAACTCAACCGTTATGCGTACCGACGATCTGGTCGCCTTCCAGCTTGGTGAAGGGCACGAAGGGCACCACCTTGCCGTTGTAGATGTCCGAGCGGACGATGTTGAACGTGCCGTCGGCAAGCTGCTGCTTGATCACCTTGAGCACATGCTGGGCGCCCGGCGGACCGACCGGAATGACCATCGCGCCGTTGGGCTTGAGCTGCTGCAGGAGAGACGGCGGGATGTGGTCGATGCCACAGGTGACGATGATCTTGTCGAACGGGCCGACGCTCTCCCAGCCATAATAGCCATCGGCATTGCGGCTGGTGACCGAGCCGAACTCGCTGTAGCCGCGCTCGATCAGCCCGTCATAGGTGCGGCGGGTGCGCTGCGCCAGAGGATTGATGATCTCGATCGTGTGCACCTTGTCGGTGAGGTTGGCGAGGTAGGCCGACTGGTAGCCCGAGCCGGTGCCGATCTCGAGCACGGCTTCGCCGAACTGCACGTCGATGGACGTCGTCATGCGCCCGACCAGGTGCGGACCTGAAATCGTCACGCCATAACCGATGTCGAGGAAGGCATGATCATAGGCGCGGCCTATATTCTGCGGCAGCACGAACTCCTCGCGCGGCGTCAGCAGGAAGGCGCGCTTGTTGCGGTCGTCCAGCACGTCCTTGTTGTAGACCATGATCTGGAAGCGATCGAACCGCTCCGCCAGCAACTTCGGATCCTCGCCGCGATTGGCCACCATCCAGTCGATGAATGATTTCTTGTCCTTGAACGGCACCTCCGCATTGCGGTCATAGGCAACCGGCACGGCGGCCTTGACGGCGGCCGGAAGAATGGAAAACGCCGCAGCTCCCGCCGACAGCGCCAAGAAGTCTCGACGCTTCATGGAAAAGCCTCCAAAAGTGGCCTTTGCCACCTAAAACCAAGCACTTGAACGGATTGCACTGCCTCCCAAAACGAGTCAATCGGCCGCCGGGAGGCGATCCTTCAGGCCGAAGAATTGTGGCAGGACGGCAACAGTGTTTGCAGGCAGCCGGTGGCGTAGCAGCGGCGCGGCAGACGCATGTCGGCGTGCCTCATTGCCGCGGGAATCGCCCCGAACCACCTTTTGCGAAGATTAGCGAAGGCTGTTTTGCTTGACTCAGCAGGCAAAAACAGGCAGCAAAACAGCCTTGGAAGGGCTGCAATACCGCGTGCATGGTCGTGGACGAGCCTTTTTTCGGCACAAAGTCCACGTCTCTCCATTGGTTTTGAGAGGGATTGGTTAACCAACTTTGTCCATATTTTGAAGCAATCGGCAACTAACGACAGGCGCGGCAAACGCGTCGGGGACCACCTGGGATCACTCACAGAATGGTCGTCGCGGCTATCACAGCCGCGGACGTGGGAGCCCCGCTTGGAGCAAGATTGGTTGCATGGCGTTCTTGAGTCGTAAAATTGTCGGGGACAGGCGTTGGAGCGGCGAGACCGCTTTCGAAGTGCCACGTGCCTCATCCTTCACCCCTGAACGGGTTGTCCGCTGGGTCGCGGTGCCGGGCGTCAGCGCTGCCGTCGGCCTATGGATGATCGGCACCATGGCCGGCCTCAGCTCCGTCGGCGCCTCGCTCTCGACGGCGTCGATCGGCCTGCCACAGACGCTGTCCATGCCGGGCACGCTCGCTCTCGCCGATCCGTTGAAACAGCGTTTCCTCAGCTCTTCGGCGCCCTTCGTGACAGCCAATGCCCATGGCGGCGCGCAAGCGCTGCACGACCACGCCGTACAGTGCGGCGCCAGCTGCTTCAAGCTGGCGGCGATAACCTCCAAGGCGGAGAAATCCGGGCGCCTGGTGGCGCAGGCCAAGCCAACGCCGGCGAAATCGAAATCGCAGCAGCGCTTCGAACTGATGGAAGCGTCGCTGTCGCCGACGAAGCTCGCTGCTGTCTTCGCCGGCGCGGGAAAGCCGGCGGCCACGGCCAGCACCCGTCCCCTGATTTCCAGCGCCGCCCCGCAGATCATAGAGGCGTCCCTCGTGCCGTCCCTACAGGTCATGGCCAGCCTGTCCAACGACATGCCGGCTCCGGCGGCGGAACGCTTCGCCCGCACCGATATGGGTTCGGTCGTGCAGACCGCGCCGGCGCCGATGGGCGTTGCCCAATCGGAAACGCCCGACAACGCGCAGCTGGCGCTTGCCCTGGTCGAGTCGATGCCTGTCGAGGACGAAGCCTTCGCCTCGCCGCTGCCGATGACCGAATCCTCGCCCGACGTCGCGGTTGCGCCGGTCGAGACACAGCAGCAACAGCCCGGCGACGCCGCCTCGCTGCCGGATGCGCTCACCGATGACGTGCCGCTGCCGACCCGCCGCCCGCAATATGACGCGCCGCAGCAGCCCAGGGTGGTGGAAGAGGACAAGCCGGCCGCACAGCCCAAGACTTTGGAGCAGAAGCCGCCGCCCCAGCCGAAGCCCGTCCAGCAAGCCAGGCAGCCGGCCCGGCAAGGCCGTACCCGCGATGGTGGCGACGTGCTGGCCTATGCCAAGCCGGACACGCCTTCGGGCGGCCTCGGCCAGGCGTTCAAGAACCTGTTCGGCGGCCCGCGCGGCGGGAGTGGCGCAGGCAACGGCGTCGCCGTCTACGACATCAGCGCCGGCACCGTCTACATGCCTGACGGCTCGAGGCTCGAGGCGCATTCGGGCAAAGGCGCCATGGCGGACCAGCCGCGCTATGCCGACCAGAAGAACCGCGGACCGACACCGCCCAATACCTACAATCTGTCGCTGCGCGAGTCGCGCTTTCACGGTGTGGAGGCCTTGCGCCTAACACCGGTCGATGGCCGCAACAAATACAATCGCGACGGCCTGCTGGCCCATACCTACCTGCTTCGGGGCCGCTACGCCCAGTCGAGCGGTTGCGTCGCCTTCAAGGACTATGCGCGCTTTCTCGCCGCCTTCAAGAAGGGCAAGGTCACCCGGCTCGTCGTGGTGCCGCGCCTGAATGGATCGGCGACGCGCGTGGCGTCAAACGGAAGCGGCGCCTGACCCCTGCGAGCAGGAAGCGCGCGATACCTGCCCACTCCTGACAGCCTGCTGTCAGGAGCCGCAGCCGGCGGCACGCCCGCCTTCATCGTGCTCTTTCCATTTTCGCCAAGACCTCCCATATTCGGGACATGGCCAAATCCCCCGATAAAAAAACGCCGCCGACGGTGAATGAGGACCGCGCCGCGCCGAAGCGGCGCAGCCCGCTGACCGATTTCCTCGACGCCTCGGAGCCGCTGCACAAGAGCGGCTTCGCCGAGATGCCGCAGGCAGAACTGTCGGGCACGCCGCTGACCGGTTCGATCGCGGATTGGGCCGAGCAGATCGAGCAGGAGGCTGAACGGGAAGGACGCACCACGGGCAAAGGCGGCGGCGCCAAGTCGCCGAAGAAGATACCCGAGCGCTCCGCCGCGCCGGGCCGCACCGCGCGCGGCACCTCGATGGGCGGCGCCGCGTCGGCCCGCGAACGCACGGCAGCCGGCCTTAATCCGGTCGCCGGCCTCGACATCTCGCTGGAAGAAGCCGAGACGATGTCGTCCAGTGGCGTCACCGCTACGGTGGCCGCGCTCTCGGCGCTGATCGAATCCGGCAATCCGCTGCACAGGGACGGCGTGCTGTGGACACCGCACCGCCCTGCCCGGCCGGAGAAATCCGAAGGCGGCATCGCCATCAAGATGGTGTCGGACTTCGAACCGGCGGGCGACCAGCCGACCGCCATCAAGGATTTGGTCGAGGGCGTCGACAACAACGACCGCACCCAGGTGCTGCTCGGCGTCACCGGCTCCGGAAAAACCTTCACCATGGCCAAGGTGATCGAGGAGACGCAGCGGCCCGCTTTGATCCTGGCGCCCAACAAGACGCTGGCGGCGCAGCTCTATTCGGAGTTCAAGAAATTCTTCCCCGACAACGCGGTCGAGTATTTCGTCTCCTATTACGACTACTACCAGCCGGAAGCCTACGTTCCGCGCACCGACACCTTCATCGAGAAGGAATCCTCGATCAACGAGCAGATCGACCGCATGCGCCATTCGGCGACGCGCTCGCTGCTCGAGCGCGACGACGTCATCATCGTCGCCTCGGTGTCCTGCATCTACGGTATCGGCTCGGTCGAGACCTACACGGCGATGACCTTCCAGATGCAGATCGGCGACCGGCTCGATCAGCGCGCCCTGCTCGCCGACCTCGTCGCGCAGCAGTACAAGCGCCAGGACATCAATTTCGTGCGCGGCTCATTCCGCGTGCGTGGCGACACGATCGAGATCTTCCCGGCCCACCTGGAAGACCGCGCCTGGCGCATCTCGATGTTCGGCGACGAGATCGAGGCGATCACCGAGTTCGACCCGCTGACCGGCCAGAAGACGGGCGAGTTGAAGAGCGTCAAGATCTACGCCAACTCACACTATGTGACGCCGCGCCCGACGCTGAACCAGGCGATCAAGTCGATCAAGGAAGAGCTCAAGCACCGCTTGGTCGAGCTCGAGCGCGCCGGCCGGCTGCTGGAGGCACAGCGGCTGGAACAACGCTGCCGCTTCGACCTCGAAATGCTGGAAGCCACCGGCTCCTGCGCCGGCATCGAGAACTATTCGCGCTATCTCACCGGCCGCCAGCCCGGCGATCCGCCGCCGACCTTGTTCGAATACATTCCCGACAACGCGCTGGTCTTCATCGACGAAAGCCACGTCACCGTGCCGCAGATCGGCGGCATGTATCGCGGCGACTTCAGGCGAAAGGCGACGCTGGCCGAGTATGGCTTCCGCCTGCCCTCCTGCATGGACAACCGGCCGCTTCGCTTCGAGGAATGGGACGCCATGCGGCCGCTCTCGGTCGCCGTTTCGGCGACGCCCGGTGGCTGGGAGATGGAACAGGCCGGCGGCGTCTTTGCCGAGCAGGTCATCCGCCCGACCGGGCTGATCGATCCGCCGGTCGAGGTGCGCCCGGCCAAGAGCCAGGTCGACGACGTCGTCGGCGAAATCCGCGAGACGACCGCCGCCGGCTACCGCACGCTGGTCACCGTGCTGACCAAGCGCATGGCCGAGGATCTGACCGAGTACCTGCACGAGCAGGGCGTGCGCGTTCGCTACATGCACTCCGACATCGACACGCTGGAACGCATCGAGATCCTGCGCGATTTGCGGCTTGGCGCCTTCGACGTGCTGGTCGGCATCAACCTGCTGCGCGAAGGCCTCGACATTCCCGAATGCGGATTCGTCGCCATTCTCGATGCCGACAAGGAAGGTTTTTTGCGTTCGGAAACCTCGCTGATCCAGACCATCGGCCGCGCCGCCCGCAACGTTGACGGCAAGGTCATCCTCTACGCCGACCAGGTCACCGGCTCGATGGAACGGGCGATGGCCGAGACCAATCGCCGCCGCGAAAAGCAGATGGAATGGAACGCCGCCAACGGCATCACGCCGGAATCGGTCAAGTCGCGCATCTCCGACATTCTGGATTCGGTCTACGAGAAGGACCACGTCCGCGCCGACATTTCACAGTTCACCGACGGTGCCGGCGCCATGATGGGCAACAATTTCAAGGCCCATCTCGACGCGCTGGACAAACAGATGCGCGATGCCGCCGCCAATCTCGACTTCGAGAAGGCGGCCCGCATCCGCGACGAAATCAAGCGGCTGCGCGAGATGGAACTGTCGATCTCCGACGATCCGCTGGCGCGCGAAGTGGAAGGCCAAAGTCCGGCCTCGGGCCGCGAAAAGGGCAAGCACAACAAGGGCGTGGCCAAGCATCGGACGTTGGAGGAACAGGAGCGGTTCCGCAAGCTCGACCAGGCACGCGCCGCCGAAGAGGCGGCCAAGGCCGCCAGGCCCAACCTCTTCCGCAAGCCCGATCTCGACGAGATGGGCGCGGACGGCGCCGTGCCGGTGAAGAAGCCGCTGTTCGCCAAGCCCTCCCTCGACGATATGGGGCCTGGTACCGACATGCCGACGCCGTCAGGGGCGGTGTCGCGCTCGCTGTTCAAGAAGCAGTCGGCCGAAGAGGCGCACGGCTCCGACTTCGGCATCCCGGGCGACGCCGCCAAACCGTTGTTCAAGAAGAATTCTCTGGATGAGATGACGGTGCGCCGTACCGAGAAACCGGTAGAGGGAAAAGTGCCGGCGAAGCCGCAGCCAATCTCCCCCCTCGTGGGGGAGATGTCCGGCAGGACAGAGGGGGGCGCGAAGGATCGCGGCGACACCGATAAGCCAATCGTCCGTCAGCGCGCCGGCATCGGCTCCTACGAGGACCCAGGCGACGCCCGCCGCGAAAAGCGCCGGCCGGGGAAGACAGGTAGACCGGGACGGTAGAGCGCTCTTCCCTTCTCCCCTTGTGGGAGAAGGTGGATCGGCGCGCAGCGCCGAGACGGTTGAGGGGTGTTCCAGCGGAGTGAGGCGTTGGTATTCCCTGGAACACCCCTCATCCGACCTCGCTTCGCGAGGCCACCTTCTCCCACAAGGGGAGAAGGAAAAGCGCGCCGGCGCCGCACCTTAACATCCTGCTTGTCAAAGTCGGAACAGCCTCTGGACTATGCGCTCGCGCTTGCCGCCAAGTGGCGGAAACGATACGCACGGCTGCAATTCTGCCTCTGAGCGCACGCAACTTCCCCATGAAACCCAGAGACATCGCCGCCTACGTCTTCCTGGCTGTCACCTGGGGACTGTCCTTCCTGGTGCTGCTCAAGGTGGTGCATGCCTTTGGCTGGGTCGGCGCGGTCACCTTGCGCGCGCTGATCGCCGGCATCACGCTCTTTCTGCTTGCAGCCGCCACGCGGCGACGGCTGGATTTCAGCGCCGGCTGGCGGCATTTCGCCATGGTCGGCGCAACGACGGTCGCGGCGCAGTTGATCGGCCTGTCCTATGCCACGCCGCGCATCGGCACGGCGATGGCGGCCATCCTGGTTGCCGCGATCCCGCTGTTCTCGATGATCATCGGCCAGCTCTGGGGGCTCGAACGCATCACTGTTCGCGGCCTTGCCGGGCTGCTGCTCGGCGCTGCCGGCATCATCGTCCTGGTCGGTTTCCCCGCGGTTCCGGTCACCGCCTCCTTTGCGGTCGGCTGTGTCGCGTCGCTGTTCAGTTCCTTCTCGGCGGCGTTCGGCAGCAACTACGCCAATCGCCATTTGCGGTCGGCCGGCTCGCTGGAACTCACCAGCGCCGCCTTCCTGTTTGGCGGCCTGATGACGCTGCCGCTGCTGCTGGCCGTGCCGGTGCCGGCAGTGCCGCGCCCTGTCGACTTCCTCTATCTGGCGACACTGGCCTGCGTGATGAGCGCGCTGACCTATGTCGTCTATTTCCGGCTGGTGGCCAGCATCGGCGCAACCAGGACGATCAGCGTCGAATTCGCCGTGACCACGATCGCGGTGCTGATCGGCACGATGCTGCTTGGCGAGTCGCTGACCGTCATCCAGGCTTTCGGCGCGGCGGCGATCATCGCCGGCTGCGTGCTGGTGCTGGACCCGTTTCCCCGCCGGTTGGAAGCCTTGCCCTTGCCATCGGCCCCGCCTTTGGTGTAACCGGTCCCCATACTCGAACGTCTTGAAAGGAGGGCTAACGTGTCTTTCGATCACCATCGTCAGCGTGGCCCGATTTCCGCCCTGCGAGCTAGCTTGCAGGGCTGACCAGGGACGGTCCGGGTTTTTTCCCGCTTCGATTTTTTGGTCTGCCCTTCGTGGTGCCGCAACGCCTGGTCTGATGGCCGGCATGCGCACCGTCAAAGTGCATTGAACCGGACGTTCCGGACAGACCAGAGAAATCGATAATGGTCCTGATCAGCCTCAAATCCCTCGGCGTCACCATGAGTGCGCCGCTCTTTTCCAATCTCGACCTCAGCATCGGCACTGGCGACCGGCTCGGCATCGTTGCCGCCAACGGCCGCGGCAAGTCGACCTTGCTCAAATGCCTGACCGGCGAGCTGGAGCCGACGACGGGCGACATCACCCGCACGCGCGGCCTGCGTGTCTGCCATGTCGAACAGTCCGTTGCCCCTGCCCTGCTTGGCCGCACCTTTTATCAGGTGGTGGCGGATGCCTTGCCGCCGGAGCAGGCCGACAGCGAGATGTGGCGTGTCGACGTGGTTCTCGATTCGCTCGACGTGCCCGAACCAATGCGCGAAAGAGAAATGCAGGTGCTGAGCGGCGGCTGGCAGCGGCTGGCGCTGATCGCCCGCGTCTGGGTCACAGATCCCGATGTGCTGTTGCTCGACGAGCCTACCAACCATCTCGACCTCGCCCGCATCAGCCAGTTGGAAACCTGGCTCAACGCGCTGCCGCGCGAGGTGCCGGTCATCATCGCCAGCCATGACCGAGCCTTCCTCGACGCCACCACCAACCGGACGCTGTTCCTGCGCCCGGAACAGTCGCCGGTGTTTTCTCTCCCCTATTCGCGGGCGAGGGATGCGCTGGACGAGGTCGACGCCTCGACTGAGCGAAAGTTCCAGCGCGACATGAAGGTGGCGCAGCAATTGCGCCGGCAGGCGGCCAAGCTCAACAACATCGGCATCAATTCCGGCAGCGACCTGCTGACCGTCAAGACCAAGCAGCTCAACCAGCGCGCGGAAAAGCTTGAAGAGGCCGCCAATCCGGCGCATCGCGAGAAATCGGCGGGCGCGATCAAACTCGCCAATCGCGGAACGCACGCCAAGGTGCTGATCACGCTCGACGACGCGGCAGTCGAGACACCGGACGGCACGCTGCTGTTCAGGACCGGCAAGCGCCACATCTGCCAGGGCGACCGCATCGTGCTGCTCGGCCGCAACGGCGTCGGCAAGTCGCGCTTCGTCACCTTGATCCGCAACGCCATTCTCGAGCCGGACACGGTGCGGAATGTGAAAGTCACGCCGTCGACCGTGCTCGGCTACAGCGACCAGGCGCTGTCCGGAATCAGCGGCGACGACACGCCGCTGGCGATGGTCTCGCGCCGTTACGATGTCGGCGAACAGCGCGCGCGCTCGCTGCTTGCCGGCGCCGGCGTGGTCATCGAGATGCAGGAGCGCAGGATCGGTGTGCTGTCGGGCGGCCAGAAGGCACGGCTGATGATGCTGGCGCTGAGACTCGCCAATCCCAACTTCTATCTGCTCGACGAGCCGACCAACCATCTCGACATAGACGGCCAGGAAGCGCTGGAGGAGGAGTTGCTGAAGCACCAGGCAAGCTGCCTGCTCGCCTCGCACGACCGTTCCTTCATCCGTGCTGTCGGCAACCGCTTCTGGCTGATCGAGAAGCGAAAGCTGACCGAGGTCGAGGATCCGGAGAATTTCTTCCGCGAGGTGGCTGAAGAAGCCAGCTGAGCGGCGGCGACAGATGCATTGCCAATAAAGTCCGGCCTGTCATTGACAGGTCGGACCTTTGGTATCATTTCATGAGACGTACTCTTGATTCCTGAAACGTATCGTTCCATGGTACGTCTGTCGGAACCCACGGATGATACGCTCATTCAAGGACAAGATCAGCGAAGCCGTTTCGAACGGCAAGGCTCCAAAGGGCTTCCCTTCGGATCTTGTCCGACCGGCCCAACGGAAGCTGTACATGATCGACAACGCCGCCGAACTGTCAGACCTCAAGACGCCTCCCGGCAACAGGCTTGAGCCGTTGAAAGGCAACCGTGCCGGTCAGCATTCGATCCGCATCAACGATCAGTTTCGCGTCTGCTTTCGCTGGGTGGATGGGCAAGCAGAAGATGTTGAAATAGCCGACTACCATTGAAAGGCAGGTCCCAAATGCTTGATATCAACCCGCCTATCCATCCCGGAGAAATTCTCCGCGAAGAGTATCTCATACCGCTTGGTCTGAAGCCTTACACGCTGGCCAAAAAGCTCCATGTGCCGCGCACACGCATCGAGCGCCTGGCCAGTGAGGCGACGCCGGTAACGCCCGACACCGCATTGCGCCTTGCGAAGTTTTTTGGGACCACGCCGCAGTTTTGGATGAACATGCAGGCAAGCTATGATCTCGCCGTCGAGGGGAAGGCCAAGAGAGCCGACCTTGAAACGATCGAACGATTGGAGACGGCTGCCTAAGCGCGCCGCGCCGGTAACGCTAAAAAAATTCGACCATCTGTCGGATCGCCCGTTGCTGCCTCGTCCTTGGGATGCCGACACGATGATGCCGGCGCCAACCCAGGGAGAAGTCGTCATGTCCGTCCTGTCATCCATCGGCCGCATCGCAACCCGGTATGCCGCGGCGCGCGCCCGCTACCGCAGCGAACGCATCCTGCTGTCGCTGCCGGCCGAACTGCGCAAGGATATCGGTTTTCCGGAAATCTTCGATGCCCGCGACAGCCGTCGCGCGGCCACGTCCTCGGCCAAGGTCATATGACCACGGCCTGTACGCCGGTCTCCACAGCCGGCCGGTTGCCCGACGATATCAGGCGAAAAATTTTCACGACCCTGTAGGATTGGCGTCCTCTCGTCCGTCCTATGGTCCGCAAGGCCAATCCAAACGTGAAGAGGAACACGCAATGACCGACCAGACCCCACCCCGGCCAAAAGTGCTTGGTGGATTGACCCCCTATCTGCAGGTTGACGGCGCCAACAAGGCCGCCGAGTTCTACAAGAAGGCTTTCGGGGCCGACGAAGTCTTTGCCTATCCGGCGGATGAAAAAGGCCGCACAATGCATATCCATCTCTACATCAACGGCTCGACGTTGATGCTGGGCGACGCCTATCCGGAACACGGCCATCCGCATCAGGCGGCGCAGGGCTATACGCTGCAACTCCATCTCGGCAAGGATGATATCGACGCCTGGTGGAAGCGCGCCGTCGACGCCGGTTGCGAGATCGTCACGCCGCTGCAGGTGATGTTCTGGGGCGACCGATGGGGCCAGGTGAAGGACCCCTTCGGCGTCGCCTGGGCAATGAACGCACCGACGGAATAAGCTTTAGCGCGCGCGCCCTCGCCGAGAGGGATGCGCCCAACCGCGCCGGGTCGTATCCCCCGCCGATCCGGCGCCCATTTCTAGCAAAGAGGAGACCGCCATGTCCTATGTCGATGGCTTCGTGCTTGCCGTGCCGAAGGCAAATCTCGATGACTACAAGAAGCTGGCCAATCTCACAGGCCCCATATGGATGGAACACGGCGCGCTCGCCTATGTCGAATGTATCGGCGACGATGTGCCCTATGGCGAGCTGACCTCGTTTCCGCGCGCCGTTCAGGCCAAGGACGACGAGATCGTCGTTTTCTCCTGGGCCGTCTACAAATCCAGGCAGGATCGCGATGCTGTGATGGCCAAGGTGATGGCCGATCCGCGCCTGAAACCCGATTGGGGAACCATGCCCTTCGATGCCAAGCGCATGATCTTCGGCGGCTTCCAGCCCTTCATGGAGCTTTGACGCCAAGCTAGGGCGTAGTGACGATTTAACGGGTTGGGATTCCCAAGGAAGGGCAAATCAGATTCAACGCTGATTTTT
>NZ_JAPYKS010000030.1:0-46901 GCF_037179605.1 Mesorhizobium salmacidum (SeqCode) | reverse complement strand
CGAACCGCAGGTCAGGAAGCGCAGCAGCGACTTCTTCTCCTGCGCGGCCAGATAATCGCGGACGCCATCCGTGGGAGCGAGGCTCTTCGCCATGATGTGGCGCATGGTCAGAAATACCCCTCGCGCTTCTTCTTTTCCATCGAACCGGCTTCATCGCGGTCGATCAGGCGACCCTGCCGTTCGGATGTGCGTGCCGTCAGCATCTCGCCGACGATGGCCTCGAGTGTGTCGGCGTCGGATTCGATGGCGCCGGTCAGCGGATAGCAACCAAGCGTGCGGAACCGCACCAACCTGTCCTCCACGACCTCGCCGGGCAGCAGCTTCATGCGATCATCATCCTTGAGGATCAACATGCCATCGCGTTCGACAACCGGCCGCTGCTTGGCGAAATAGAGCGGCACGATCGGGATGTTTTCCTGCAGAATGTACTGCCAGATGTCGAGCTCGGTCCAGTTCGACAAGGGGAAGACGCGGATCGATTCACCCTGCGCGATGCGAGTGTTGAAGATCTTCCACATTTCGGGCCGCTGGTTCTTCGGATCCCACACATGCTGGGCATTGCGGAAAGAGAAGATGCGCTCCTTGGCGCGCGACTTTTCCTCGTCGCGGCGGGCGCCACCAAAGGCGGCATCGAAGCCGTATTTGTCGAGCGCCTGGCGCAACGCCACGGTCTTCATCACATGGGTGTGGGTGTTCGAACCGTGATCGAACGGATTGATGTTGTCGCGCACGCCGTCTTCGTTGACATGAACCAGAAGGTCGAACCCCAGCTTCTGCGCCATCTGATCGCGAAATGCGATCATCTCGCGAAATTTCCAGGTGGTGTCGACGTGAAGAAAGGGGAATGGCGGCTTGGCCGGATAGAACGCCTTCATCGCCAGATGCATCAGCACCGACGAATCCTTGCCGACGGAATAGAGCATAACCGGCTTGGTGAAAGCGGCCGCGACCTCGCGGAATATGTGGATGGACTCGGCTTCAAGCCGCTGCAGATGCGTAAGCGCTGATATCATGGACCGTGAGCGTTCTCTCGTGCCTTGCGACAGAAGTTCCTGCGTCAAATCATCGAGCCTTTTTGCGCCCGCTTCAAGCTTCGCTTCTGGACAAAGTGTTTCGTTCGGACGTTCTAGCAGATCGTCGCGGCCCAGAACAATGCAGGACGAGCCCGGCAGCAGTCGGTTCGGGAATGAATTTTCCATGCTTGTGGCAAAATCCGGAAATTTCTGCTTGAAGGGCCTCCAGCTGGGAAAGGCAGGAAAAATATTGCCTGTGAGAGCGCCGCGGCGGCGCCGCAGGGGTCAACCGGCCCCGAATGCGGGATTTCGGCGGCAATCGATCCGGACGCACTATCGAAACAGCGACCCAGCCGCTATACGCTTTTCGAGAGTGGGCAAGTGCGTGATGAAGCACTGGCAGTTTCGAGGCGAGCATTTTCGAAGATGTGGCGCATAAAATCTCTCTGGAATAGCAGGTCCGAGAATTGAACCGGCTTTCATCCATTAGGCAGCAATTCACGCCTTCGCGGATCAATATCTACTTCTCCATTCTCTGCTTCTTTTCTCCCCCGGTCCTGGGATCGGTGGTTAGCTTCGTGTTCAATGGCGGCGGCTTGTGGTCCGTCCTGTTGATCGCCTTGAAGAGAAGACGCTTCAATGTCGACCGCGCGATGATGCCGCTGACGATCGCGATCTATGCCTATTGCGCAAGCAATGTCCTGGCGTCCCTCGTCAACCACGTGATCGTCAAGGACGCGCGGCATCTTATCCCGCTCATCACCTTTCTGTTTTTTCCCATCTCCTATTCGACCTGGAGCATTACGCAAAAGGCAACGCTCGTCCGCATCATTGTGCTGGCCAGCATGGCTGCCTGTTTCGGGGCGCTGCTGCTGGCGGTCTATCAGCAGTATCGGCTTGGCATACGCGCCGAGGGCGGGGCCGGAAATGCGATCGTTTTCGCTGAGGTCCTCTGCCTTGCAGTGGTGACCTGCGTGGCTGCTGCCCTGTCCGGTATAGAGAGGTACAGGACCGCCCTCATCTGCGCTGCACTCGGCGGAACGGTCGCCATTATCTACTCCGGAACGCGCATCGTCTGGCTGGCGCTGCTGATTGCCGGTATCGCCGTTCTGCTGATCAACCAGCAGAGGCTGAGAGGGAGAAATGCCGTTCGCGTGCTTTTGCTGCTGGCCGCGATCGCAGTCACAATCGCGTTTCTCGGGTTCCAGACGATAGCGGGGCGTGTCGCCTTTCTGCACTCCGACTGGGATGCGCTGGCGGCCCATGGTGACCACACGACTGCTCTGGGATCGCGCGTCGCGCTTTGGGATATCGGCCTGAAGGCATTTCGGGAGATGCCAGTTTTCGGACATGGGGTGGGGGCCACTCACGTCTTGATCAAGCAGGGCTTTCAGGACCAGTTCGGGATGGACGAAGGTTTCAGTCATTTCCATAACGGCTTCCTGACCGCCTTGGTGCAAGCGGGAATCCTGGGTGCGGTGACGCTGGCGGCGATCTTTGTGGTTGCCGCCAGAAATGCCGCCCGGGTCCTTCGCGACAGCGCCGATCCGATCGAGCGGTTCGGCGCCACCATGATTGTCGCCGTCGTGATCACCTATCTGACCGCGGGAATGACAGGCATCCTGATCGGCCATGACATTCTGGACTCGGTCTTTATGGTCTTCCTGGTGTCGGGAACATATCTCGCATGTGGGCGCCAGGCCGCGTTGGTGGAAGCACGGACGGTTTCACCAGCAAACAGCCAAGCCGTTCCATCAGTAGAGGGCCTGGCACCCCGGCCAGCCGCTCGATAGCCGGTCCGGGCAAGACAATGAAAGTCCTGGTTACCGGCGCGACGGGCTTCATCGGCCGCCAGGTGGTCCACCGGCTTCGTGAGGCCGGTGTCGGGCTTCGCCTCGCCTCCCGCCGGCCGGAGAGACTTGATGCGGGGTCCGACGCCATGCCGATGCCGGGTTTCGATGCGCCGGCCGCGGCTTTCCTGGCGCTGACCAGGGATGTTACGGATATCGTCCATTGCGCGGGTCTGAACAATGACCAGGGCAATGCTACCGAAGCCGATTTTCGGGCAGCCAATGCGCAATTGAGCGCACGTCTGGCACATGCCGCCGCCACCCAGGCAAGCGGACGGTTCATCCATCTTTCCTCGATCCGGGCCGTGATCGGCGCGCGTGCCAGCGCAACGATCGACGAAAACACGGTCCCCGAACCGCAAGACGCCTACGGGCGCTCGAAGCGCGAAGCAGAAATCGCGGTGCTGGACGCCTATGCCTCCCATGGCCGTGCCGACGCCGCCATATTGCGGCTGCCTCCAGTCTACGGGATCGGCATGAAAGGAAACCTGGCGACGCTGATGCGGCTCGCCGATACGGCTCTGCCGATCCCGACAGGCGCGTTGACGGCAAACCGCTCGCTGCTGTCATCGCAATCGGCGGCACGGGCGGTGTGGCATCTGCTTTGCCATTCGCAGCCGCTTCATCCGGTCTATACCGCCAGCGACGTGCCGCCGGTTTCCGTCGCTGCCATCATCGGTGCCTTTAGCCGCGGTTTCGGGAGGCCGACGCGCCTGGTGCCAATGCCGGCCGGACCGATGCGGGCAGCCGCCATACTGCTTGGCAAGCGGCCGTTCTGGGACAGCCTGACGGCGACACAGATATGCGACCCTTCCCTGCTTGCCTCGCAAGGCTGGGCGCCGGAATCCAGCACACTGGAAAGGCTGACCGAGATAGCGCGGCTCCGAAAGTCCCGACTTCCCGTTTGACCACTGGTCCAAGGACTGGTTTTTTGCTTCTGGAGCACGGCGCGCTCAGCCGCGATAGAGCGTTCCGAACAAGATCCGAAGGTCGAGCCAGAACGACGCGGTCCTGAGATAGCTGGCATCGATTTCGGCCAGAAGTTGCGGGTTCGACATGTCGATGCCCCTGATCTGGGCCAAGCCTGTCATTCCGGGGAGAGCCTGCAAAACCCCCAGCCGCTTGCGGCATTCGATCAGTTCTGTTTGGGTCGGCAGGCAGGGACGCGGCCCGACCAGGCTCATTTCGCCGCGCAGAACATTCCAGAGCTGCGGCAACTCGTCGAGCTTGAATTTCCGCAAGCCCTTTCCAACCGATGTCACGGCGCTCACGGGGGTTTCATGCGAGGGCAAGGATGGCGTTCCCTGGTACATCGTCCTCAATTTATGGCAGCGAAAAAGCACACCTTCGCGGCCAACCCGCGTTTGGGAAAAAATCACCGGACCAGGCGACGATGCACGGACGGCAAGAATGGCAAGAAACAGAATGGGAGAGGTTGCCACCAGCAGCACAGCCGCACCGGCGAGATCGAAGATTTTCTTGGCTGTCGTCATGAGTGGCCGATGGGCTCCCTGCCAGGGTTTCACGCGGCAACCGCGAGCGAAACCGGTCAATCCGGTCGGCGTAGCATGAGGTCGCCTTCCTGACCAAGCGCCGCCACGCGGTCCGCAATATTCAGATGCGACCCAGGATAAAGGCGAGATAGAGCCCAAGGGTCCCGGCAATAGTCTGTCGATAGACGCCGCTTTTGTGCAGGGCGCCCAGGCGTTGGAAAAGGCTACCTTGCCGACCGTTCGCGAACAAATCGAGGCATGCCAGCGCATCCGTCGTAAGGAGGTCGCGATTGACGGCAAGGCCGGCGAGATTGAGATCGGTCCAGTCCGCGAACTGGCCCTTGAAGAGGCGGCCGACCCGCGAGATCCGCGCCTGCCACGATGCATTGGCGCCGACCAGGTTTGCCGCATGCTGGCGGTAGCGCACCAATGGTCGCGGATCGTAGCGGACGACGCCGCCGGCACCGGTGACGATCAGATAGGCCCACCAATCATGGCTGACGAAACCGGTGCGGGCGGAGGCCTTGGCCAACAGATCGCGGGCGGCGCGGTTGAGCAGGATGGTGTTGCCGCCGGCAATGCTTTGCACCAGCGCGTTGCGGAAGGCCGGCGGACGGCTAAACAGCGGCGAATGGCCGACCAGGCTTCCGGTTTCGGTCATGGTCGCGGTTCGCGAGCAGAACATCAGCGGTTGCGCCACGTCAAATGTCCGCATCCAGCCAAGGGCGCTTTCAAGCCTGTCGGGCTCCCAGACATCGTCCTGATCGCTGAAGGCGTAACAATCCGCGTCAATGCGCGGGTCGAGGATCATCGACCGGAAATTGGCGGCAAAGCCTTGCCGCGGCCCTTCCACCAAATTTATCCGACCTTTTGCCCAGCGGGGCTTCCAGGTTTCGACGATGGCAACCGTGCCATCGACGGAGCCGTCGTCGGATATCCAGAGGTCGACCAGAGGATGGGACTGGTCGAGCAGCGACTGCATTTGCTCGTCGATGAAGGCGGCGCCGTCCTTCGTGGCCATCAGGACGGCAATGCGCAGATCTGTCTTACCCACTGATGTCAAACGCCTTGCTGCGCGAGGAAAACCGCTACGCACTTTTCCCGGAGTTGCTCATCTCTTGCCTTGCGCAATTCCGGACGGAAAACCGCTACGCAGTTTTCCTGGAATTGCTTTAGCTCGCCTGCCCGGCCGTCTTCGGGACCGCGTCCTGCCGCGCGTTCGCCCTTGTCTTCGTCGCGCGGTCGAGATCGGCCAGGATGGTGAGCGAGGCGGCCTTGTCCTGGCTCTTCATGGATTGCTGCAATGCCGCAAGTGCTGCCTGGACATCCGACCACTGCGCCACATCGGTGCTCAGGCCAAAAATCTTGGCAATGCTGAGCTCGACCAATACCTCGTCTTCGCCGTGAAGGGTCTCGTGGAGCTTTTCGCCCGGCCGGATGCCGGTGAAGCGGATCGGTATATCCGTATAGGGGCTTTTGCCCGCCATGCGGATCATCGTTTCGGCCACTTCGACGATCGGCACGGGCTTGCCCATGTCGAGCATGTAGACGGCGTAGTCCTGGTCGGCCGGCCGCGACGCGGCATCGGCCGCCGACATGATGACGAGATCGACGGCCTCGGCGACAGTCATGAAATAGCGCGTCATGCGGCGGTCGGTTATGGTGACCGGCCCACCGGCCTCGATCTGCGCCTGGAATATGGTCGCCACCGAGCCATTGCTGCCGAAGACGTTGCCGAAGCGCACCGCGATGAACTTAGTGGCGGCGCGGCGGCCGCCCGGTTCGCCGGCCGGCGTTTCATGCAGGGCGCTGACGATCTGTTCGGCGGCCCGCTTGGTCATGCCGAGCACGGACGTCGGATCGACGGCCTTGTCGCTCGAGACCATGACGAATTGCGCCACGCCGCATTTGGCGGCGACCTCGGCGCAGACAAGCGTGCCGAAAACGTTGGTCTGGATGGCCGATTCCCAGTTCTCCTCCAGAAGCGGAACGTGCTTCAGCGCGGCGGCATGGAAGAGGATGTCGGGTTTGAACTCCGTGACGACGCGCGTCATCTGGCGCCTGTCCGCGACATCGACGATGCGGACCTTGAGGCGGTCATGGTCCTTCTCGTCGACATACTGGCTCAGCTGGAAGATGCCGAATTCGGAATTGTCGGCGACCAGCACGGCCTCGGCTCCAAGCTCCAGCGACCGCTTGACCAGCGTTCGCCCGATGGAGCCGGCGCCTCCCGTGACCAGGACGCGCTTGCCGCCGACGAAGGCGCCGATGCGCTCGATGTCGGACGGCACAGTCGGGCGGCGCAGGATCGTCTCCATCTCGACGGCATCGAGAACGAGCTTTCCCTCCTGGCCCACCTGCGAAAGCCCAGCGAACTGCACGACCCCGATGTCGCCGTGACGCGCGACGCGGACCAGCTCGGAATATTCCTCGATCTCGTGTTCGGCGCCGCTGCCGAAAATCAGCAGATCGAGGCTCTTGCTGCCGGTCGCATAGTCCTCCAGGACATCGATCAGGCGCGGCCGGGTGGCCACCACGGGAACCCCTTGAATGCGCGTGCCCAGCGGCGCGCCACGCTCGGTCGCCATGATGCCGACGATGGAATGCTCGGCGGGCTGCGCCGTACGCGTGAAACGAATGATCAGGTCGGCCTCGCCGAGCCGCCCGACGAACAGGGCCTGCTTGGTCCGCGCCGTGTCGGCTTTACGGTTCAAAATACCCCAGCTCGCGCCGTCACGCAGGAAGCGGTAGAACAGCCGGGGCGCCGAGATGATGGTGAAGGAGACGAGCAGGAAGACGATGAACTGGCGCTCGTTGAGGCCCGCGACCGGCTGGAAGAAACGTACGACCAGCGAAACGGCGTAGAGCACGAAGGTCAGGATCGCGCAACTCTTCAGGATGTTGAAGAAATCAGGCGTCGAGGCGAAGCGCCAGACCGTGGTGTAGAGGCCGCAATATCTGAACAGCAGATGGCTGATGAGCACGATGCCGGCCCAGGTGAATAGACCCTCCGTGGAGAGCGCGCCGAACGAAAGATCCGACCGCGACAGGACGAGACTGAGCGCGACCGCGACCAGGACCATGGCCACGTCCTGGACCATGATGAAGGCGCGCCGCATCCCGGGCCTGAGTCCGAACACAGCTTCCAGGGAAGTATTCATTAGGCAGTACTAAACTCCAGACTGTCGGCATGACTACCAGCAAAGTGTGAACACGAGAAATCATTCGTGACCGTCACACTTCCAAGTAGCATCCCCGGCCCTCGCCGGCTGTATCGCATACTGCGGGGGACGAGGCATAGCCAGATGTTTTTTTGGAAGAATGAGGGGGAAGGGAAGCATGAAGCCCGATTCGTGGAAAATTGCCGCGAAGTCCCCATTAGCCATTGCTTATAAACAGCACGTCATCAGCATGTGTGTCCAGTTTTGCCGCAGTTGACTCTGCTCCAGACCTCGCTAGGACGCAATGCGTTGCCATATGTCCATCGAAACGGCTATTAGACAGGGGCTTGGTGGTTCGCTATGGCCAGCGAAGGACAATGCGCCGAAACAACAGATTGCGATACTCCCAGCTATGATCGCTGCACTAAACGGGGCTTTTGACGACATCTCAAAAGCCATGAAATTACACCGGGTCTGGGTGGCGCTTGCCCATGAAGACATTGGCGACCAGCACAGACGCACGACACTCGGCCCGCTTTGGATGCTGGTCAACTATTTCGCTTTCGTCGGCACGTTTGTCTTTGTTTTCGTCACCAAGGACGCGAGCAACCCCAGCTACATAGCCTACGTAGCCATCGGCATGCTGGTATGGTTCTATCTCAGTGAAACAATCACCGTGAGCGTGTCGCTCTTCCAGCGCGAGGCGAGCTTCATTCAAGGCACGACACTGCCGTTGTTCGTGTACGTGATGCGATTGACGATGCAAAGCGTCATCCGGGCCGGTTATTCGCTGGCGGGATGCGTTCTTATTCTGTTGTTGAGCGGTTACGGCATCGACACGAACTGGCTGCTGTCGTTGCTGGGTCTGCTGCTTATCGTCCTGGCAACTCCTGCATTTGTCATGGTCTTCGCGTTCTTGGGCGCCTTTTTCCCCGACAGTGAGTTCATCGTCGGCAACATGATGCGGGTTGGCATGTTCTTGACGCCGGTCTTTTGGGTCTATAGCGGGCAAGAAGGCATCCAAAAGTATGCCTATCATTGGAATCCGTTCACCTATTTCCTTGAGGGCGTGCGTGAACCGATCACAGCGGGCATATTTCCGACGCATGCTCTGGCGGTGACAGGTTACATCTGTATCGGCGCCTGGGCTATTGCGTTGCTGCTGCTGGGCCGTTACCGCAAGCACGTCGTTTTCCTGATCTGAGCCTCATGACCTCCATCAAACTGAACAATGTCAGCCTCGTCTATCGGCTGTTTGAAAAGCTGACGCTTTCGGCGCCTGGCCGGCGTCGCAGCGCTCTTGGCGGCAACATAGCAAAGGCGGGCACCAAACAGGTCGTGCAGGCGCTCGACGGTGTCAGCTTCGAGCTCAAGGCGGGCGACCGGTTAGGGCTTGTCGGCCCGAATGGCGCCGGTAAGACCACCCTGCTCAAGGTTCTATACGGAATCTACCAGCCAACGGGCGGCACGATGTCCATCGCCGGCAAGGTCGATGCGCTGTTCAACATCAGTATAGGTTTCCGACCCGAGGCCACCGGGCGCAGGAACATCGTGCTGAGGGGATTGATCAGCGGCTGGACGAAGGCCGAGATCGAAGAGAAGATGGAAGAAATAATCGATTTCAGCGAACTCGGTGATTTCATCGATGTCCCGTTCAAGGCCTACAGCCAGGGCATGGCCGCGCGTCTCGCCTTCGCAGCGGCGACAGCGCTTGATCCTGAGATTCTGCTGATGGACGAGTGGATCGGCGCCGGCGATGCGGCGTTCCAACAGAAAGCCAAACGGCGCATGGACGAATTGGCAGAAAAAGCAGGTATCATTGTCCTGGCCAGCCACGATGAGAATCTGATCAACAGCGTATGCACAAAAAAGCTTACGCTTCGCAGTGGGCGAGTGGAGTCGCTACATCCGGTCGTGAAAGTCCCGTCCAGGAAGCATTGATTGACTCCTAAGGTGCTGGCGCTTGAGAAATTCATACGCCATGCAGGCCTCAGCGGTCATCTCACAAGAGACATAAGGTTCCTGCCGATCCGATAGAATGGCCGTAAGACATAGAATACGGAGGGAGCCCTGGCGTGCAAAGACCTCTTGGCAGCCCCGATCGTCGTCACGATAGATTCCTTAAGGAGCGGCTGACGCGCGCCGACAAGAGAGTTGCCGTTAACCTCAACCACAGGAGCTAGAACAGGGTTGCCGTTGGCTTCGATCATAATGGGATGGCCATTCGCCTTCCAAATGCGCATTTTCTCAATGAGTGCGAAAAAGCTGTACACCGGAGAATGTGTCAGCATCTTTTGCAACTTATATTCAAGCATTGTGTAGTTGAAGGCAGCCTGTCTTGGGGACATGATCTGATGAGCGAGGTATCCCGCATCCTGCGCGACATAGACAATAGCCCGCTCCAAGGCATGCGGTAGATCGCCGTCCCTATAATTCCCCTCGGTTGGAAAATCGCTGAGCTTCCAATTCCTGTCGAACAGCTTCTGCAGTGCCTTGGGCCGAAACCAAAACATCGACCCGTATGGAGCCAAGGGCGTATCCTCATCGAGAGGCACTTTGACGTCGATCTTTCTAAGCAGGTCCTTCACCGGCTCTTTATTGGAGAACCACGAATATCCCATCGTCATGAATGAAATATGGATAATAGGTGCGATGGCAATTCCGATAACCGGATTCTTTCGAAATAAGTCTATGACGTTCGCAACATAGCCCGGGCTGTTCAGAAGATTTTCCAACAAATGGTTCTTGAACAGCAACCCTTGCGCGGCAGAGACCTGCGGCGACTTCTTTGTGTGAATCCTGCAAACGAGATCGTAGTTGTCTTTCTGGAAGATATCCTTGCAAGAAATGAAGAGTGCCGCCATGTCGCGTCCACGGTTTTCGCTCACGACACGAACAATCGAATTACCTATACCTACCTCCTTCTTAAGACGAGCCTCGATTAACCTCTTCTTCTTGCTAGTATCTGTTGTCGCGATGAAATCGTATTTATTTCCTATATTCCTGGAGTATGACAGCAACTCATCCAAAAGCTCTACGTAAAAGACGTGAGCGCACACCGCAATTCGTAAATCATTCGGGGTGTTATTCTCAAGTACCTGATCGGGCAGCACAGACATCAATGCTGCATTGGTATTCAATATCCTCGGTGACGCGCCACGAGCAATGTTCCTCCAAACAAGACCTAAGTCGTAATCTGACGTTTCGCGTATGATATCGATAGCCTTTGGAAGGTTTATCGCATGAGCCTCATGAAACAGAGACTCGTGGAAAAATAATCGCCTTTTTAGTATTGGTATCCTATTCTTAATGGTTTCCTCAATATTAATAAAGCACGGGTAATCCGAACCGTAGTCATCTGGATTCTGATACGCTTCGTATTTATATTTCAGCTTCGAAAAATGATCACTGAACCGACTCTCGTGCTTCAGAACCGATTCATTATAGCTCCCTATCTCGGGCATTGTCTCCCAGTACCGGCGAAATGCCAAAGAGGTAAGCATCGGCTTCCGAATGGCTATGAAATGGGAATTGATGTGCCGAGGGAGATGGCCTTGTCCCGTAAAAGGATTCGGAGTCATCTCCTTGTGAATCGTGATCCCCCAGAAATCGAGGGACTTCCTTTTCTCCATCTCTTCGAACATCTCCGAGAACGGATAGATGGGTCCATAAAACGTATGGTTGTAGAGCAGAAGTTCATCATACTCGCCAAGATTTTCGTATCCGACCGACTCAATCCCTGTCTTATAAGCCCAGACATCAAATCCGCTGTTGTCTCGAATTACTACCTCTTCGACCAATGGCCTCACGGCCATTTCGGAATCGCGAGCCAAAGAGCCGTTCGACACAAAAACCGTCTTACTTACGAATGGTTTCAGAGATTTGATCAGATGCAGAAAGTAGTCATCAACGATCCCTTCTTCATCGTAAAAAAAGGCTATGGCTAGTCGCTTTATCATTTATCGGGCCCGGATGTTACAATGAGAGGACGATGCGCAGATTGGTCGATGTGGTGCATTTTCTCGGTCGCCTAGCGAACATCTCCAGTTGCGAGACACCCGTCCATACGGAACAACAGCCTGGTGGCACCCTGGTCGCCCAATGGAGTTCACGGTGCAAATGAACGGGCTCGGCACTCTGTGTCAACCTTTGGGCAGCTCTGTCAACAATGCCGAGGGAGCGGTAGGTATATGGCTACATTGCAGACCGGCTGCCTTATCCATAAAGCGGAAACTGAAGCCTCCAAGTCGAGAGTGGACGAAGTCACGGGGCGGAATACGAGTGTAAGACGGTGGAAACCTGACTACTGACTGACGCCTGCGACATGGGTAGAGAGGAGTAAGTCAAATATCAACGAATATCCGCCGCAAGACCGGCCATTGGAACAATATGCAGATTGCCAGCGGAAAAACGAAACGAGTTCGGTATCTGGATTCGTTGCGCGGCCTCGCCGCATTGTGGGTTGTGGTAGGTTCACGCCGCGATGGTGCCACAGCCGATCTTTGGCTTGCCCGAGTGGATCGGCGTTTACGACCGCTTATCCCGTTCGCTCAGGTGGTAACCATATCTTGCGATTGTTGCTGGCGCCTTGTCTGCCCTATTGGCGTCGACATGGGCGAGGCGCTGTTTCCGACCCGGTGGAAGAACGACAACCCACCGTCGATCGAGAAGTTCGTGGAGACTTTCCGCGACGATTACGCATGCGCGGACGATACTGGTATTGCCTTCCGCGCAAGGGCCGGCCATCGCGTTGGCGGCGGAATGAAGCTGGGCCAAATTCAGGGCAATGCTAGGGGCCTTCCGACACGTCGCCACTCGGCGTTTCGTCTTCGGAAAGAACCTCTGGCAGATCATCCAGGGTGTCGTCTCGATCATGGCCTTCTAGTCGCGCAGCGAACTGCGGAAGGCCGGACCCGGCCAGCCTCTCAAGATACTCAGGCCACGTTGGAATCCGCCCGGCAACGGACCTGGCAAAACCATGGGCCCTGCGGGATGCTTCGTAGGTGATGACCGGGTTTTCGTCATAGACCTCGCACAGAAAGTCATCCGGGCTCCAGACAGTGACCCTATGGCCTTTCAGATGTCCCGCGTCGAAATCCCTCAGATTCCATGTGAGCAGGTGTGACGGCGCACACGCCATCGCCGCAGCAGCCACGTGGCGATCCCCAGGATGGGTGGCGCCAGTGTCGTCGACAAAGCGCTGCCAATCGCCAAGCTCGAAGTCAGGTATCGCCTTCCGCATCTTCTCGGCAGTGCGCTGCGGGGCAGTTGCATCCTTTCCTGCCTTCAGCAGGCGCTGACCGCGGTTGCGAACCCACTCGTCCTCGATCTTCTCAGTCCAGCGCAGGCGGAAAAGGCCCTCGATGGCCAACGTCATCAAGATGTTTCGCTGCTCTTGGGAAAAGAGGACGTTGGCGTCCGCCAGAACCGTCGGCATGTCTTCAAGGCGACGGTTCTGCGTCAATGTCCCCGATCTCCTCGAAGTCCTGGTAAATCTCGGTCATCAACCGATTCTGTTCGTCTTCCTTGGCCTTCAGGCTAAGAACATCCCCGAGCGTACAACGCCTGTGCGTGCCGACGTAATGGAACGGCAGCCGTCCGTCTTCCATCCGGCGGACGACAAGCGGCCGCGACAGGCCAAGGATCTTGCCCGCCTGGCTGGGAGACAGTTCCGTTCCAAGCGGCCCGTAAGCAACCCCTCCTCGTTCCAGGGCTGTATTAAGAAACCTGGCAAGCACTGAAGCGATCTGCGGATCGAGGGTCACCGGGACGCGCTTCCTCGCTCGGCCCAACTCCCGCAACGAACCCAATGCATCCTCCGCTGCCCGGCGAAGCCCGCCGTCAAAACTTTCAAAATTCAGATGCGCGGTTCCCATGTGATCACCTCTCATATCTGAAATAAGTGAAATTAGCGCAAAGGTCAATTGCTCTGCGCGAACGCGATTAGGTGACTCATATGGGGCCGGCATAGAGGACACCCTGCCTCGAATCGTGCGAGACAAGGCTCTCTCCAGCGGGAGCGAGGACCGCACTTGCGAAGGCGGCTCCTACGCTTTCCTAGCCAGACGATTTCCAACTGCTATTATTGCTCGGTAAGGCGGCCTAAGGATACGAAAGAGAAAGGGCGATCTACGTGTTGTCGATCGCTTAAGGGCTAGAACCAGGACCCTGAACGCTGATTTCACGCCAAAGTTTGGCGACTGACCGGAATAGAAGGCCGACAATTTTGCTTCCAGCATGGTATAATTTCGAGCCGCATGGCTGGGCGTCAGGACATGGCGGAACACGTAGCCGGCATCAAGCGCCACATATGCCACGATCCGTTCAATCGCATAAGGCAAGCTGCCGTCCTTATGACGCGCTCCAGCGAAGTCGCTCCATTTCCACTCGTGCGCGAATAACTTCCTTAATGCCAGCGGCCTGAACCAGTACATTCCACCGTAAGGCGCCACCGGCATGTCGTCATCAAGGTGTATTTTCAGCCCCAGCTCTTCGGCGAGCAGTGCGACATTATCCTTGTTTCCGAACCAGGAGTTTCCCATCGTGGGATAGCCAATATGGACTATCGGCGGCATGACAAGTCCAATGGCGGAATTTTCCGCGAACAACCTGATTATGTTTTCGACATAGGCTTTCGAGTAAAGCAAATTATCGAGCATATGCAGCTTGAATTGGTCACCCATGGCCCCATCTTGGGGAGATTTCTTAGAATGCACACGGCAAACAAGATCATATTCTCCATTTAAGACATAATCTCGGCAAGAAATCAGCAACGCTGACGTATCTCGGCCGTCATTTGAATCAACGACATGTATGATCACACGGTTGGCACCGCGTGCCCCGGCCATCGAGACTTCTATCCTCGCCTTTTTTTCATCGGTGTCGGTCGTGACGATCAGGTCATATCCAGCGGGAATATTCTCCACATAGGCCAGCATCTCCCCCGCCATTTCGGGATAAAATATATGCGCTATAACAGCGATGCGAAACGGCTTTTCCGCCATATTTACCTCTGCGACCTCATCAGAGAGTACTGACATGAGGGCAGAATTGCTGTTGAGCGTTCTCGGTTTTGCGACTTTTCCGATACTTCTCCATACCAATGAAAGATCGTATTCCGAATTTTTCTCGATCAGATACAGAGCCCTTGGCAGATTTATCGCTTCCCTGTCCAAAAATAGCGTGTCCTGGAAAAAAAGCCTTCTCTTTAAAATAGGACTCCTGTTCTCAATGGTTTTATCAACCTCCATCAAAACAGGATAGCTAGTCTTGTATTTATCCGGGTCAACATAGACCGAAGATCTATATCCTATATCCTCAAAATGCTTGGTGAAGACGGTTTCGTGCTTCTTAATCGAATCCATATAAGAGTCGATCCGGCTCATCTGCTGCCAATACAGCTTGAAAGCTTCCGACTGATGAAGAGGCTTCCGGACCGCGATAAAGTGCGAGTTGAGATGAAATGGCAATTCCGATTTCATCGAGTTGAAAGGGTGTGGACGCATCGCACGGTGAGCCGATATGCCCCAAAAGTCACACGCCTCACTGTCCATTCGCGAAAACATCTCGGAAAATGGAAAAATCGGACCATAGAATGTATGATTGAAGAGGAGCACTTCATCAAAGTCGGCAAGCCGCTCCCAGCCGATATCGGTCAGGCCGGCCTTATAAGCCCAGACGTCGAATCCCCTGTTCTCCCGAACAATTAGTCTGTCGACAATCTGCGACAGGCGATCCGCGGATTCCTCATCCAAGAAGCCGTTGGACACGACAATCATGTGTTCGACGAACGGCTTTAGTGACTCCAGCAGATGAAGATAATAGTCTTCGACCTTGCCGTTTTCATCATAGTGGAATGCGATGGCCAAGCGCTTCATTGTAATGCGCTACGCGCTTTTAGGTGAAACAGCGCAGCTTTTCGGCGCGATAAGTTGAGCTTAGCCAAGTCGTGAATCAATCCACTCGGAAAGCTGGCCGATCCCCTCGTCCACGCTTTTCAAAGGCCGCCATTCCAGTTCGCGCACCGTCCTGTCAATGTCGGCGACGGCACAGCGTACATCACCGTTGCGGAACATGCCGTTGACGTGCGGCTCGGGCGCCCCATACCTCTTCGCCACGATTTTCGCCAGATCCAGGACCGTGGTCTTGGAGCCCGTGCCGACATCATAGGCGAGCGATTGCGACAGATTCGTTGTCGTGGCCTTGTCAATCGCCGAGGCAACGTCGTCAATGAACACAAAATCCCTGCCGATATCGCCATCTTCATAGATCGGGATGCTCTTGCCTTCCTTGGCCATCCTGATGAACAACGACACAATTCCCGTGTAGCTATTCGTCAAGGACTGGCCGGGGCCATATACGTTTTGAAGACGAAGCACGTTGACGGCCGTTCCGAATGACAGGGCCCAGGCCCGCAATATCTGTTCCTGGGTTAGTTTGGTCGCCCCGTAGATACTGGTCGGATTCGGTATCGTTTTTTCCGCATCCATTGGCAGAGGTTCAAGGCCGGGAAAATCCCACTCCGCGCGCTCGAGCTGCTGCTTCGATCTCTGGCCCGGATAGGTTACTTGGCCGGTCCCCCTTGAACGCCATGCCCCTTCTCCGTAGACGGCGCGGCTTGACGCCAGGACAAAGCGCTCAGGAACATGCGATGCCGTGGCGAAAGCGTCCAACATGCGGGTTGTGCCAAGGACGTTCGCTATCGCGTGGCGAGAGCCCTCTGTGAGTGACTGTCCGGTGCCCGTTTCAGCCGCAAGATGCACCACAACTTCGGGCCGGGTGGTTTCCAACGCCTGCGTCCAGGTGGAAGCCTCGGTCACATCCGCAATCACGAGTTCAACGCGCGGATCAAGTTCGGCGGGACGCTTTCGCTCAGCGTGAATCTGCGGGTGCAAGATGTCCACGACGATTACGCGACCGAAACGATTCGCCAATTTGGTGGAGAGCGCACAGCCAATGAAACCGGCTCCGCCAGTCACTACACATGTTTTAGACATTCAGCATACCCGGTTATTGATCTGGCTGTTCGTTACCATCGTCGATCTCATTTGAATAGACGCAGAGGGGCTCAGTTCCAGTTGGGCTGGCTTAAAGCGTCAGTGCCCCCGCGTCCGCGCTCGCAAAAAAGATGCACCACAACGGTTCTCTAACCAGACGCCAATTTGACCACTTGGCATGCGAGCCGCCCGAATAGGTTTGACATGCGTTCCAAACACCACAAATCGGCGGCGTCCATGGAATTGTTGAGGCGATCGACTGCTAGCCCGTTCGCCGCTAGAATTCCGGATTCTCGCAGCCCTCTAACGCCTCATACCCTCGCCATATACCGCCCATAGCATTGTTTCGAGGCATCGGTTGCGGACGAGATGTGAGTTGGTTGGCAGGTAAGGAGTAGCATTTTTGAGAGATCATATTGCAGTACAGGTTTCCCCTTCGGAAACGGATGATTTTTTTCGGACACTTCTAAGTAGCGAACTGGATCCGGTCTTTTGGCCCACGGATTTGCTGGATAGAACAAGCGCGTGGTTTGGGCACATACCCTTCGCCCACTGGGTCGTCGGAGCAGCGGAGCCACGCGTCTTGGTCGAGCTCGGAACACACGAGGGCGTTTCGTATTCCGCATTTTGCTCCGCGGTAGCGCGAATGCAGCTGGCGACTCGGTGCTACGCAGTCGATACTTGGCAAGGAGATGAACAGGCAGGCTTCTACGATGATAGCGTATTCCAGAAACTAAGCGCCTATCACACCCCACTCTTCGGAAGCTTTTCCAGTCTTTTGCGGACAACATTTGACGAAGCTCGTAGCCAGTTTTCCGACAAGTCAATAGATATTCTCCATATTGATGGTTTTCATTCCTATGAAGCGGTGAAACATGATTTCGAGACATGGCGAGACAAATTGTCAGACCAAGCGGTCGTCTTGTTCCATGACACTAATGAATTCGGAGAAGGATTCGGCGTGCATCGTCTCTGGGCAGAACTTAAAAGCGAATATCCCAGCTTCGAATTCTTACATAGCCACGGCCTTGGAGTTTTATGTGTTGGCTCGGCGTCCCCTCAAGCCATTCTGACTCTATGCAATCTTTCGGAACGCGACAGTGATCAGCTTCGCCAACGTTTCGATCTCCTAGGAACTCGTTGGGCAGCTGATTCTCAGAACACCAGGCTGGCATCCTTGCTGCATCTGGAACATCAGGCTGGCTTGCAACACCTTCATGAACGGGAGCGCTTGGCCGCCGAAGTCCATAACCTCGAAGAAGAGTTAAAGCAGGCTCGCCTAACCCACGAAGAAATTCTGGAGCAAACTCGCCTGGCCTACACGGAACTTTTGGCGCAGGCTGGCCAAGCTCAACAGGAATTGCAGCAAGATGTGAGTCGGAAGCTTCAGGAAGCTGATGTCAAGATGAGAGAAACCGAGCGCGCTCTCAGCGTGAAAATCGCGACGATCGAATCAGAAAAGAATGCTCTTCTTGGATCGACATCATGGCGATTGACGCGGCCGCTGAGAGCGATGAGGACGGCCCCGTCGGCGTTATCGTTGAGCGGGTTTGCCAAAAGGTGCTGGACCACGCTTGGGAGGCGGCGGTGACAAGCTGAGATCCCGTGGGTCTTTCGCGGTGTCCGTGTCAAGAAAGCCGGCGCACCACCTTCTCCGTCGACTGCCGCCAGTCCGGCGCGTTCCATCCGAACACATCCGCGAATTTCGCGCTTGATAGCCGGGAGTTGGCAGGGCGGCGCGCCTTGGTTGGGTAGTCCATCGTAGTGATATCCCCTACCCGCGCCCAAGAACCACCAGACTTCAGGCTTGTGTCCAGGATATGACGGGCAAAGCCACTCCAGTTGGTCTCGCCGGTGCCGGCCAGATGATAGGTGCCGAACGCGGCGAAGTCCTTGTCGCGGTGCAGCATGGCGGCCGCATGCAGGATCGCGTCGGCGATATCAAGCGCCGATGTGGGATTTCCCCATTGATCGGCCACCACCGAAATCTCGTCGCGGTCGGCGGCGAGCCTCAGCATGGTTTTCACGAAATTCTTTCCGAACGGGCTGTAGACCCACGCGGTGCGCAGGATCAGGTGGCGCGGGCCGACGGCCGCCACCGCCTGCTCGCCGGCGAGCTTGGAGGTTCCGTAGACACCGAGCGGCGCCGTCGGGTCGGTTTCGACATAGGCATCGGCCTTGGTTCCGTCGAAGACATAGTCGGTCGAAAGATGGATGACGGGAACGCCGAGCCGCTCGGCAGCCTCGGCCACCTTGCCGGCACCGGTCGCGTTCACCGCAAAGGCCAGATCGGGCTCGTCCTCGGCCTGATCGACGGCGGTATAGGCGGCGGCCGACACGACGATATCGGGCTTCGCAACCGCGATGACGTCGATGACGGTGTCGGGTCTTGCCAGGTCGAGCTCCGGGCGACCGAGGGCGACGACCTCCACGCCCGCGCGCGCCTGGCCGGCCTCGAGCAGGCTCGCCGCGACCTGGCCGTCGCGTCCGGTGACGAGGAGCCTCACGCGCCCACCTTGCGTGCTTCGCCCAGCCTTTCGCCGGCATAACGCTGTTCGCGGATCGGCCCCCACCACCATTTGTTGTCGAGGAACCAGTCCACGGTCCTGGCAAGGCCGCTGTCGAAATTCTCCTTGGGCGTCCAGCCGAGCTCGCGGCTTATCTTGGAAGCATCGATGGCGTAGCGGCGGTCGTGGCCGGGACGGTCGGTGACGAAGGAGATCAGCTCGCGATAGCGCCTGCCGCCGGCGCGCGGGCGCCTGGTGTCGAGCAGGTCGCAGATCGTCTCGACGACGGCGAGGTTGGTGCGTTCCGAATTGCCGCCGACATTGTAGCTCTCGCCCGGATGGCCTTTCGTGGCGACCAGTTCCAGGGCACGCGCGTGATCCTCGACGAACAGCCAGTCGCGCACATTGGCGCCGGCGCCGTAGACCGGCAGCGGCCTTTCGTCGAGCGCGTTGAGGATGACGAGCGGAATCAGCTTCTCGGGGAAATGATAGGGCCCGTAATTGTTCGAACAGTTGGAGAGTACGACCGGCAGGCCGTAGGTCTCGTGCCAGGCGCGCACCAGATGGTCCGAAGCCGCCTTCGAGGCGGAATAGGGCGAGGACGGCGCGTAGGGCGTCTCCTCGACGAACATGCCGCCGTCGAAGGGCAGATCGCCGAACACCTCGTCGGTGGAGACGTGATGGAAGCGGAAGCGGGCCTTCCTGTCGTCGGGCAGGCCACGCCAGTATTCGAGCGCGGCATTGAGCATCTTGTAGGTGCCGACGATGTTGGTCTCGATGAAGGCGCCCGGTCCATCGATCGAGCGGTCGACATGGCTCTCGGCGGCGAGGTTCATGACGATGTCGATATCGTCGCGGCGCAGTATGTCGAGCACCGCCCTTTCGTCACAGATATCGGCCTGGGCGAAGCGGTAATTGTGGACATTCTCAATCGGCCGCAGCGAGGCCAGATTGCCCGCATAGGTCAGTTTGTCGAGGTTGGTCACCCGGTAGGCCGGATTGGCGCACAGATGCCGGCATACCGCCGAACCGATGAAGCCGGCACCGCCCGTCACCAGAAAATTCATCCCGCTGTCCTTATGCACAACACGCTCCATCAGGCGAACACCTCGGCCGCGGCCAACATAGGCGCCTTGAGGTCCTTGTCGGAAAGCTGGAACCCGCCGGCCAGCGACGGCCATTCTATGCCGATGGCAGGATCGTCGAAACGGATCGACCGGTCATGCTCGGGCGAATAGGTGTCGGTCACCTTGTACAGCACCTCGGTGTCGGGCACGAGTGTGACAAAGCCATGCGCGAAGCCCTTTGGCACCAGTATCTGGTTGCCTTTTTCGGCCGACACTTCGAGGGCGACCCATTTTCCGAAGGTTTTCGAGGCGCGGCGGATGTCGACCGCGACGTCGAGAACACTGCCACGGATAACGCGCAGCAGCTTGTCCTGGGCGCGCGGCGCAAGCTGATAGTGAAGCCCGCGCAAGACGCCCGGGGCAGCGGAATACGAGTGATTGTCCTGCACGAAAGTCAAATCAATGCCGGCCTGCGAAAAGCGCTCGGCATTGTAGGTTTCCATAAAGAACCCGCGTGCGTCGCCATGGCGTTTCGGAACGATTTCAAGCACCCCATCGATGCCCAGGGATCTCACCTCCAGCATCTCTAGCCCTCCGAAAGATCGACGACGCGCCGGCGCAGATAGGCGGCGTATTCGTTCTTGCCCAGGCGGGCCGCGCGCTCCAGCACCATGTCCGCCGTCAGCCAACCCTGTTCGAAGGCGATTTCCTCCGGGCAGGCGACCTTGATGCCCTGGCGATGTTCGATCGTGCGAACGAAGGAAGAGGCTTCGTGCAGGCTGTCATGGGTGCCGGTGTCGAGCCAGGCATAGCCGCGTCCCAGCCGATGAACATGGAGCTGGCCGCGCTCGAGATAGACGTTGTTGACCGCCGTGATCTCGATCTCGCCACGCGGCGAAGGGCGGATGGTCGGGGCGATGTCGACGACATCATTGTCGTAGAAATAGAGACCCGTGACGGCCCAGTTGGACTTCGGTGTTTGTGGCTTTTCCTCGATCGTCAGCGCGGTTCCGGTCGCTTTGTCGAAAGACACCACGCCATAGCGCTCGGGATCCTCGACATGGTAGGCGAACACCGAAGCGCCCCTCTGGCGCGATGCCGCGGCGCGGCAAAGCTGCGACAGCCCGTCGCCAAAATAGATGTTGTCGCCCAGGATCATCGACACGCTGTCCTTGCCGATGAAATCGCGGCCGATGATGAAGGCTTCCGCGAGGCCATTGGGCTGCGGCTGCTCGGCGTAGGACAGTGCCAGCCCAAAATCCGATCCGTCGCCGAGTAAACCACGGAAAGCGGGCAGATCACGAGGCGTCGAAATGATCAGAATCTCTCGTATTCCCGCGAGCATCAACACGCTCAGCGGATAATAGATCATCGGCTTGTCGTAAATGGGAAGAATTTGCTTAGAGACTGCTAATGTTAGTGGATAAAGACGTGTTCCACTGCCTCCAGCAAGGATAATTCCTTTCAAAAAGCTCTCCTTGACATGCCAAAGCCCCCCGGCCCTGAGTGCCTGTGCTTAGGTTTCATGCATTGGCTTGTCAATGCGGCACACGACAAATGCGTCGACCATGTTGAATACCGTCCATCAACGGGCGCCTCCCGCTTCGGCCGAACCGGTCTGATCCCATCCTGGCAAGGCCGAGGCCGTGATCACCGATCGCACTTTCGGCTTTATCGAGGACGGGCTTGGGGCATATCAACACCTAGGCCACAGCCATGATCACATATGCCTGGATTTTGGCGGCAACTTCGCCGTTGCCATGTCTGTCTGCAATGGCTGATGCCGCGTAGTCGGTCGCGGCGTCCAGTTTTCCAGCGTCCCTGGCCTCGATTTCGCTGCGAAGAACGGTGCCTTGGCAATAAGCGACGGCCGGAAGGCGCGGCGAGGATGCGCGGCTTTGTTCGGCTCTCGTCTCGATCGTGACATCGGAGAAACCCGCGTCCTCCAGGTCGCGGCGGATCAGCACCTTGTCGTGGTAGCCGTGCGGCGTGCGTGCCAGGAAGCGCGGCGGATCGTCTGGGAAAATCCTCGCCAGCGCATTGGTCACGTCATCGGCGAACACATTCTCCTCGATGCGATCCCATACGTTGAACAAGAACCGTCCTCCCGGCTTCAGGACCCGCCTGGCTTCGCGGTAGGCGGAGGTGCGGTTTGGAAAGAACATCGCACCGAACTGACAACAGACGAGATCGAACGCCGCATCCTCGAACGGCAGCGCCATCGCATCCGCCTGACGCCATTCGATGCGGCTGTCGGGTGTCTGCCGCGAAGCGGCGTAGTCGAGCATCGGCTGGTTCAGGTCGGTCACGACATAGCTTGCGTCCGGCGCCAGTCTTGGTGCCAATGCGCGGGTGACGACCCCGGTGCCCGCGGCGATTTCCAGGACCGCGCCTGGCGACAGCGCCGCGGCTCGTTGCGCGATATCCACGGCGAACGGCTCGAAAATCAAGGGCACCATGTAACGGTCGTAGTTTTCCGGAATCGAGCCCGCGAACAGCTTGTCCGTTTCCAACATGGCAATCCCCACCATCTGATGACTTGGGAGACTAGCACATTTTTTTGGTCCCTGGTCCTTTTCGACCGAAGGCCGGCCTCTACGCGGCCAAGAGCGCGTTCATCACGCCCGCCCAAAATAACCCTGGTACCACTCGACGAACCGCCCTACCCCCTCCGTGACGGAGGTGCGGGGGCGGTAGCCGACCGCCGCTTGCAGCGCCGAAGTATCGGCGAAGGTGTCGGGCACGTCGCCGGCCTGCAGCGGCAGGAGCTCGATGATGGCCTTGCGGCCGAGCGCATTTTCCAGCGCCTCGACATAGGCGGTCAGTTTCACCGGGTTGCTGTTGCCGATGTTGAAGATGCGCCAGGGCGCGCTGCTGGTCGCCGGATCCGGATGGCCGGAGTCCCAGGCCGGGTTAGCCGCGGCAGGACTGTCGCTGGCGCGTATCACGCCCTCGGCGATGTCATCGACATAGGTGAAGTCGCGCGTGTGGTTGCCGTTGTTGAACAGCTTGATCGGCTCGCCGGCCAGGATGTTCCTGGTGAACAGGAACAGAGCCATATCAGGTCGCCCCCAGGGACCGTACACGGTGAAGAAACGCAGCCCCGTGGTGGGCAGGCCGAACAGATGGCTGTAGCTGTGCGCCATCAGTTCGTTGGCGCGCTTGGTGGCGGCGTAGAACTGCAAGGGATGGTCGGCCGGGCGATGCTCGGAAAACGGCATGTCGGTGTTGGCGCCATAGACACTGGAGGTGCTGGCATAGGTCAGGTGCCCGACACGGCTGCTGCGGCAGGCCTCGAGCATGTTGGTGAAAGCAACGATGTTGCTCTCGACATAGGCGCGCGGGTTTTCCAGGCTGTAGCGGACGCCTGCCTGGGCGGCGAGATGGATCACCCGGTCGAAGGCGTGGTCGGCAAAGCAGCCATCGACCACGCTATGGTCGGCGAGATTGCCGTGGATGAAATGATAGCCTGCATTGGTGCCGCGGCTCGCCTCGGCCAGGAGCCGCAGCCGCGCCTGCTTGATCTCAGGGTCGTAGTAATCATTAATGCTGTCGATGCCGACAACCTCGTCACCGCGCTCCAGGAGCCGCCTGGCGACATGATAGCCTATGAAGCCGGCAGCGCCGGTGACCAGAACTTTCATCACAAAGGCCGTCCGTAACATGCCTGGTGACCAGGCCCGAGCTGACCGCAGGCCAAGCACCGGCCCGGAGTGATCCGGGCCGGATGATCTCAAATCAGGAGCGCTTCAGCAATGACCAGACGGCCGGCACGAGGCTGGCCGCGAGAGCGACCTTGATCAGGTCGCCGACGATGAACGGCACGACGCCGAATTGCCAGGATTTTTCTGGACCGATGAGCAGCGCCAGCCAGGCGAAACCCATCGCCATCATGACCACTTCGGCAACCAGCATGGCGTTGAAAAGCTTGATCGGATGACGGTCCCAGCCGCGCTCGGCGGCCCAGCCGACAATCGCGGCCATGACCACGAAGCCGGCGAGATAGCCGCCGGTCGAGCCGAGCATATAGGCGATGCCTATGCCTTTTTCCGGCGTGCCCTGGAAGACCGGGAAGCCCATCGCGCCTTCCGCCATATAAAGCAGCAGGGTGGCGACGCCGAGCCGCATGCCGAAGGCGGCAGCGATCAGGAAGACGGCGAGCGTCTGCATCGAGATGTCGACAGGCCCGAGCACTACCTTGGTCTTGGCCGAAAGGGTCAACAGCAGCGTCCCGGCAATCGCCAGGACAAACTGCGTTGCCAGTCGCGCGGCACCTTCTTGCGGCAAGGCCAGAAAAACAAGCGGGCGCGTCGTCGTTGCGGTTGTCATGGTCTTCCCCATTCAATCTCGCCGCGAACCAACAATCGCGGCCTTGCGTTTTTCTATATTTGCTTGCGTGCTATGCGGCAATCGGTTTTGCCGTTCTTGGAATAATGTGGCGACATGGCCCTCAAATTCGATACCAGCTTCGACCCCGCTTATGGCCAAGGCGTAAGCGTGGCCCCAGACGTGCAACGCGTCACGGCTGGGAATCCCAGTCCCTTCACCTTTCATGGCACCAACAGCTATGTCGTGGGCCGCGACACGCTGGCGGTGATCGATCCCGGGCCGGATGACGAGGCGCATCTTCAGACCTTGCTCGACGTGATCGCCGGCCGGCCGGTCAGCCACATTTTCGTCAGCCACACGCATCGCGACCATTCCCCGCTGGCGGCCCGACTGAAGGAGCGCACCGGCGCCCAGGTGCTGGCGGAAGGACCGCACCGGCCGGCGAGGCCCTTGCATATCGGCGAAACCAATCCGCTCGACGCCAGCGCCGACACCGCTTTCGTTCCCGACATCGCGTTGCCGGACAGTGAACTGGTCAGCGGCGATGGCTGGGCGATCCGGACGGTCCTGACGCCCGGCCACACCGCCAATCACGCGGCATTCGCGCTGGAAGGCACCGGCATCGTGTTTTCAGCCGATCATGTCATGGGCTGGGCAACATCCATCGTCGCGCCGCCGGACGGGGCAATGGCCGATTACATGGCATCGCTGGACCGGCTGATCGAGCGCGGCGATCGCCTGCTGCTGCCTGGCCATGGTGGACCGGTGACGGCGCCGCGCGCTTTCATGCGCGGGCTGAAGGCGCATCGCAAGATGCGCGAACGAGCCATACTGGAGCGGATAAGAGCCGGCGACCGGACTATTCCCGCCATGGTCAAGGCTATCTACAGGGATACCGATCCCCGGCTGCACGGCGCCGCCGGCCTGTCGGTGCTTGCCCATCTGGAGGACCTGGTGGCACGCGGCGTGGTGGCGACGGACGCCGCCCCCGCCATGGATGGCACTTTCACGCCCGGCCGATAGGCCTTCCCGCCCGCCCACGGTGTTCACCCGACCATCGCCGCCGGCGCGCAATTCGCCGGAAAAAAGGCTATTGAGCCGGCGCCGCGCCGACCTGGCCGGCGACTTCCTGATCCAGTTCCGCCAGGAAATCGGTGATGCGCGCGGCATTGTCGCCAAGATCGTGGCGTCCGTAACGCGAGGCAGATCGCATATCAACGATGACCGTGTCGCCGTCATCCCTCACGCGAATGGCGACGTCCGCAGGAAGACCAACAACGAAGCTCGAGGCGATGGCGGTAATGGTCACCTCTGTCTGCCCGGCGAGTTCGGGATAAGGCTCCGAAAGGTCCCAGCCGCGCCGGTCGAGCACGGTTTCAACGGCATTGACGACGGTCTCGAATGGCAGGTCGTAGCTGCGTGCGGTGACCAATGGATAGCTGTCGGTCTGCAATGTCTGCTCACCCGGCGTCGGCGGGGACAGCACGTTCATGTCCCTGGTCCGATCACCGACATCAAGCGCGGGCGGTTCATCGAAATCGGTCGAGATGTCGCGCAGTGGCGGATAGATCGTCGCCCAGTAGGCGGCAACGCCGTACGGGGTGAGCACCAGCAGTGCCAGCAAGGCGCCGACGGTGAGATCACGGCCCCCACGGTCACCAAAATTCCACAGCCTTGCAAAGGCCAGGCCGGCAAACAGCAGCGCCAGCGCCGCCAGCAGGGCGACAACTCCCAGTACCCACAGGAACACCGGCGTTTGGACGAGGCCGAAGCGATGGCCGACAAAGTTCGTCAGCAAAAGCACCATCGAAAAGGCGGCCGTGCGCCGCGACCAGCCGGCAGCCTTCGACGTTTGCCGTTCGGGAATGCTAACCATTATTCTCTGCGCTGCCCCAACCCGGCTGGAGGTTTAGTGCCTTTTTGCGGCGGCTTGAAGCCGAAACACGCAACATCCCCTCAATCCGTCGGCAAGTGATAGTCCCTGAACTGCTGACGCAAGGTGATCTTCTGGATCTTGCCGGTGGCGGTGTGCGGTATCTCGTCGACGAAGGCGACGTCGTCCGGCATCCACCATTTGGCCACCTTGCCATCCATGAAATCGAGAATCTCGGCCTTGGTCGGTTCCTTGCCAGGCTTGGCGACGACGACCAGCAAGGGCCGCTCGCCCCATTTCGAATGCTGGACGCCGATCGCCGCCGCTTCCGCCACATCGGGATGGCCGACAGCCAGATTTTCCAGGTCGATGGTCGAAATCCATTCGCCGCCGGACTTGATGACGTCCTTCGCGCGATCGGTGATCTGCATGTAACCGCCGGCATCGATATGAGCGACGTCTCCGGTATCGAACCAGCCATCCTCATCGAACTGCTCCGCTCCCACACCGCCGTAATAGGCGCGGGCGACGGCCGGGCCGCGGACCTTGAGCCGGCCAAACGTCTTGCCGTCCCAAGGCTGCGCGTTGTCATCGTCGTCCGTCACCTTCATTTCGACGCCGAAGGGCGGGTAACCCTGCTTGCCCTGGACGTCGAGCCTCGCCTCGCCGTCCAGGCCTGCATAGTCCGGCTTCAGGGTGCACAGCGTGCCGAGCGGCGACATTTCGGTCATGCCCCAGGCGTGGATGACCTGGACACCGTACTTGTCCTGGAATTTCGCCATGATCGCGCGCGGGCACGACGAGCCGCCGATCACGACCTTGTTGAGATGGGGAAGCGTCTTGCCGGTCTCTTCCAGATATTGCAGCAGCATCATCCACACGGTCGGCACGGCGGCGCTGAATGTCACCTTCTCCTGATCGAGCAACTCATAGATCGAGGCGCCGTCCATTTTGCAGCCAGGCATGACCAGCTTGGCGCCGGTCATCGGCCCGCTCTGGCCAAGGCCCCAGGCATTGGCGTGGAACATCGGCACCACCGGCAGGATCGTGTCGCGCGCCGACAGGCCCATGGCGTCGGGCATGGCAGCGATCATGGCGTGCAGCACGTTCGAGCGATGGCTGTAGACGACGCCCTTTGGGTCACCCGTCGTGCCGGACGTATAGCACATGCCGGCCGCGGTGCCTTCATGAAAGGTCTTCCAGGCGAAGTCGCCATCAACCTCGTCAAGCCAGTCCTCGTAGGCAACGACACCGGGCAGGGTCGTTTGCGGCATGTGCGCCTTGTCGGTGAGCACGATCACCTTCTTCAGCGATTGGACGGCACCCGCGATCTTCTCGAGCAACGGGATGAAGGTGAGGTCGACGAAGACGGCCTTGTCCTCGGCGTGGTTCATGATCCAGACGATCTGTTCGGGAAACAGGCGCGGATTGAGGGTGTGGTAGATAGCACCGATGCCCATGATGCCGTACCAGGCCTCGATGTGGCGGGCGGTGTTCCAGGCCAGTGTCGCGATGCGGTCGCCCAAGGCAAAACCGTCGCGCTCCAAGCGCTGGGCGACCTTGAGGGAACGACGATGGATGTCGGCGTAGGTGGTGCGCACGATCGGTCCCTCGATCGAACGCGACACGATCTCGCGCACACCATGCTGCCTTTCAGCATTGTCGATCAGCTTGTGGCACAGTAGCGGCCATTCCTGCATCAATCCCAGCATGCCGTTCCCTCCCTCACGCTTTTCACGTCGCGCTTTTGATCGCATTGTGAAGCGAACCGGCGAATTGTCCAGCCACCTACGGGCGCAGCGGACGAAAGTCGGAGTTCGACCTGTATTTGGCAAACGATTGAATCCGGACGCTTTTTGATTTCGTTTGGCGGGCCTTGCTGCCATTCGAGTGACAGGGGCTTCAAATCCATTACGTCGGCGCAAACTCTCGTGATCGGACCAACCGCAAAAAGTGTCATAATCCGGCCATCGTCGGTGTTAAACTTCGTTAACGGGCAAAGGGGTGCGATTGGCGACTGAGAGAGGTTCGCATGGACGCGCTCGACGATAAGGTTCTCGAGAGTACGCTTGCCGAAAGCCTGGCCGATCTGGTGCCGGACGAAAAGACTGTTTCCGAAGACGAGTTCGTAGAAGTTGTCGGCGGCGCGCTGGAAGCGGTCGGCGGCACGCTGCTGTTCAAGATGTGCGTCCAGAACGAAGGGGAAGGCCAGCATGTCGCGGCGGCATCCGTCGGCGATGGCGGCAATCGCCAGTTCCTGCTGCTCACCTTGCCAACCGGCGGCGGGGCGCTGAAAGTCGAGACCATTTCCAGAAGCAGCAATCCGGTGGCGGGCATCGCGGCCGCCTATGCCGGGCTGATGGATGCCTTCAAAACCGCCGCCTGAATTTCCGCGGCCACGAGAAGGCAATCTTCGCGCCACGCACGGGCGCATGGCGTCTGTTTTGTTTGTGACTACGGGTCTTGCGCAATCCGGCCGTCCACCACACTTAAGGTTGGGGCAAGGAGGAACCAGCATGGACAAGATCGCCAACCCGGCACCCGGCTTCCAGCGCAATCCCGACAAGATCATCACGATAGAGCCCTATTCCGGCACCGTCACGGTCCGCTTCGGCGATACCGTCATCGCGTCGTCCGCGAGGGCGAAGGTGCTGACGGAGGCCCCCTACCCCGCCGCCTTCTACATTCCGTTCGCCGACATCGATTTCGACAAGCTCAGCCGAACGGACCACGCGACCCACTGCCCCTATAAGGGTGACGCCAGCTATTGGAGCGTGCTGCCGGCGGGCGAAGCGGGCAAGGACGCGATGTGGGCCTACCGCCAGCCGTACGACGAGATGACCGAGATCCGCGACCACGGCGCGTTCTATGCCAGCAAGGTCACCATCGAAGCCAAGCCGGACTGAACGCTTCGGCCCGACGCGCTTAAGGGTGCATTGAGATTCAGATCAGGCCCAGTCGTTAGAGCGGTTCGGCGGTTCTATCAAACACTGAAGCGCCCTACTCGGTGGTGCCGTGATCGCCCGTCCCGTCGGCGTCGTCGAGCCGCACGAAGGTCATGCCCTTGTCCTTGAGTGCCAGCAGGCCCTGCACCACGCCCTCGCCGGCGGCGTGGGTCGGCTGGTTGATGTGCGAGATAATGACGTCGCCATCCTTGGCAGCGGCGATACGCCTGGCGGTTTCCTTGGCGCCGAGCAGCGAGCCGCCGTCGCCATTGATCGAGAAGCCGGCAATCTTGAAGCCCAGCTTGCGGATCATCGCGATGGCCGAGGGGCTGTATTCGGCGGTTGCGCCACGGAACCATTTCGGCGCCGGCTCGCCGGTCGTGGCCAGAGCCGCGGCCCCTGACTCGACCTCGGCGAGCACAGCCTCCGGGCTGCCGGCGCTACTTATGCCATAGATCTTCCGTGGCGTGTCGACCGCCGGAACATGGCGGCCGCCGTGATTTTCCAGTTCGAACAGGTCGGGATGCGCCCGCATGATCGCGACGGCCTCGGCGTTGCGCTTCAGCCAGATGCCGGTGACGAAAATGGTGGCCGGTATCTTGTTGTCCACCAGCGCTGAGAGAATGCGCGTGTCGGTCTTGCCGCCGCAGGCATCGAGCGTGAGCGCAACGCGGCCGGTTCCGCTTGCAGCCGGCTTGATGTGCAGCGTGGGTTCGACCAGCGGCGCGGCATGGGCACCGGATATCAGCGCCACCGACACGGCGATCGTGCAGAGATGTTTTTGCAGCAGACGCATCAAACCAAATTCCCGAAACCAAATTCCCGGCTGGCTACTTCAAGCCGCCATCCCAAAACCCGCATGAAGGCGGAAATCGGACGAGGGATAGCAGAAAAACGCCTGGCGCGGCAATTTGATCTCCGGCTTGGTGAACATTCGGCGACAGTCTTGCCGACCATCGCCCTCAGACAACGCGTTCCTTTTTCAGATCGGTGCGTGCGAGGATCTCGCGCACGGCGTCAACGACCGGCTTCACCTCCAGACGCCAGACACAGCAAGCCTTGCTGGGGTCGGACCGGCGACACAAATCCCTGGCCACGCAATCGCAGGGCATTGACGGCCGAAGCGCGATGCTGGGCACGCCGACAGGTCCCCAGCGCGACGGATGCGTCAGGCCGAAAAGGCCGACAACCGGGGTACCCGCGGCAGCGGCCATGTGCATCGGGCCGCTTTCGTTGCCGAGAAACAGCCGGGCCTGTTCCAGGACCGCCAGCAGGCTCTCGAGCGAAAGCGCTCCGACCAGGTCGACCACCGGCGTCACGGTCCCGGAAACAATCCGCGCGGCGGTTTCACGTTCGCCTGGCCCTCCCACCAGGACGACGCCCAGTCCGGTTTCGGCCGCAACCTGGTCAATTGCTTCGGCAAACCGTTCCGGCTGCCATTGCCGGCCCTTGAAACTCGCGCCCGCATGGACGGCGACGAAGGCGTTCGGGTGGATATCGTGCGTGCCCAGAAGCGCCAGGGCTTTCGTGGCCTCGAATGTCGGCGGCTGGATGCTCGGTACCGTCACGCGCAAATCGATGCCGAGTGCTTCAAGAGGGGAGAGATAGCGATAGACAAAATGCTGCCCGCCAAACCCGTATGGTTTGGCAAACACATTGGCGGGCTGCCGCTCCAGCAGCTTCAGCGGCCTCTCGGGAGGATTGTAGCCGACACGCTTCCTGGCGTTGACGAGCCCGCTGACGACCCGAGAGGTCTTGGAATCGGTCAAATCGATCGTCAGGTCGAAGTGGAAGCGGCGCAGCGCCCGCACCACGGCATAAAGCTCTTTTCCACGCTCCAGCGGGTTGCCTCGCATGCGGGCCCGCCTGAACGTAACCACCTCGGAAGCGATGCCATGCGCAACCACGAAGCTCTCGAAGTGGGCTTCGCAGAGGAATACGATCCTGGCGCCGGGAAATTCGAGCTGCAGGTTCCTGGCGAGCGTCGAGGCGAGGACGATATCGCCTATGAACTTCGTTTGAATAATCAGGATCGAGCGGAACGGAGCGGGTGATATCTGCAACGTCTGTTTCCGGAGACAATTGGCGGTCATCCGCAAATTGGTGGCAAACAATGTCGAGATTACGCTCATGTCGCCAGCACGTTCGCGTGAGTTTTCATACAAAACCGTAAGCTTCGTACCGGTCTAGCCGCGTCCTGCCTTTGCCGCGTGCACAGCGGCCTGCGCCGCCGCCAGCCTGGCTATCGGCACGCGATAGGGTGAGCAGGAGACGTAGTCGAGCCCGACATCCTCGCAGAAGCGGATCGACGAGGGATCACCACCATGTTCGCCGCAGATGCCAAGCTTGATGCTAGGCCGCGTCGCCCTGCCCTTTTGCGCCGCCATGCGCACCAGTTCGCCGACACCGTCGATATCGAGGGAGACGAACGGATCCTGCTCGATGATGCCCTTCTGGCGGTAGGTTTCCAGGAAGGAGGCCGCGTCGTCGCGCGAGATGCCGAAGGTGGTCTGGGTGAGGTCGTTGGTGCCGAAGGAGAAGAACTCGGCCGACTCCGCGATGACATGGGCACGGATCGCCGCGCGGGGGAGCTCAATCATCGTTCCGGTGAGGTAATCGATCTTGACGCCGCTCTCGTCCATGACGCTCTTGGCGACCGCATCGATACGCGCCTTCACATAATCGAGTTCCTTCACCAGGCCGACCAGCGGCACCATGATCTCGGGCACCACCAGCGCGCCGGCTTTCCTGCCGGCCTCGACGGCCGCCTCGAAAATGGCGCGCGCCTGCATCTCGGCGATCTCCGGGTAAGAGACGGCGAGCCGACAGCCGCGATGGCCGAGCATCGGGTTGAATTCGTGCAGCGCCTCGGTGCGCTGTCTGAGCTTGTCGGGCGATACGTTCATGGCGGCCGCGACTTCGGCGACTTCCGCTTCCGTCTTGGGCAGGAATTCGTGCAGCGGCGGATCGAGCAGGCGGATCGTCACCGGCAGGCCGGCCATGATCTCGAACAGCTCCAGGAAATCCGAGCGCTGCATGGGCAGAAGCTTGGCCAGCGCGGCGCGCCGGTCCTTCTCGGTGTCGGCCAGGATCATCTCGCGCATGGCGACGATGCGGGCGCCGTCGAAGAACATGTGCTCGGTGCGGCAAAGACCGATGCCTTCGGCGCCGAAAGAGCGCGCCATGCGCGCATCGAGCGGCGTTTCGGCATTGGTGCGCACCTTCATGCGGCGCACCGCGTCCGCCCACTCCATGATCGCGGCGAAATCGCCTGACAATTCCGGCTGCAGCATCGCCACGGCGCCCTTGAGCACCTGGCCGTTGCCGCCATCGATGGTGACGATGTCGCCCTTGCGGAAGGTTTGTCCCATCGAGAGCAGCGTGCCGGCCCTGTAGTCGACACGCAGCGAGCCGGCGCCCGAGACGCAAGGCTTGCCCATGCCGCGCGCAACGACGGCGGCGTGGCTGGTCATGCCGCCGCGCGTGGTCAGGATGCCTTCGGCCGCATGCATGCCGTGGATATCTTCCGGACTGGTCTCTATGCGCACCAGGATCGCCTTGCGTCCTTGCGTCTTCAGGTCCTCGGCATCGCCGGAGGAAAAGACGATCTCGCCGGTGGCGGCTCCCGGCGACGCCGGCAGGCCGACGCCGATGACGTCGCGCGCGGCTTTTGGGTCGATGGTCGGGTGCAGCAACTGATCGAGCGAAGCCGGATCGATGCGAACGACCGCCTCTTCCTTGGTGATCAGCCCGTCCCTGGCCATCTCGACCGCGATCCTGAGTGCTGCCTTGGCGGTGCGCTTGCCGGACCTTGTCTGCAGCATCCACAATTTGCCGCGCTCGATTGTGAATTCGAGGTCCTGCATGTCGCGGTAGTGCTTTTCCAGGCTGTCGGAGATGGTGACGAAGGACTGGAAGGCGTCCGGCATCAGCTTCTGCAGTGACGGCTTGTCGGAACCCGCCGCGATGCGCGCCGCCTCGGTGATGTTCTGCGGCGTGCGGATGCCGGCAACGACATCCTCGCCCTGCGCGTTGACCAGGAACTCGCCATAGAGCTGCTTTTCGCCGGTCGACGGGTTGCGGGTGAAGGCAACGCCGGTCGCCGAGGTCTCGCCCATATTGCCGAACACCATGGCCTGGACATTGACCGCCGTGCCCCAGCTTTCGGGAATATCGTGCAGGCGCCGGTAGGTGATGGCGCGGTTGTTCATCCAGCTCGATAACACCGCGCCGATCGCGCCCCAGAGCTGCTCGTGCGGATCCTGCGGGAACGGCTTGCCCAGCTCTTCCTCGACCTTGGCCTTGTAGAGCGCGATGACGCCTTGCCATTCGATGGCCGTCAGCTCGGTGTCGAGCTCATGGCCGAGGCTGGCTTTCTGGTCTTCCAGGATTTCCTCGAACACCTCGTGATCGAGACCCATGACGACATCGGAATACATCTGGATGAAACGGCGGTAGCTGTCATAGGCAAAGCGCGCATCGCCGGAATCGGCGGCCAGCGCCTCGACCGTCTCGTCGTTCAATCCGAGATTGAGTACGGTGTCCATCATGCCGGGCATCGACGCCCGAGCGCCGGAACGCACCGAAACCAGGAGCAGCTTCGACGGGTCGCCGAACCGGCGGCCAGTCAGCCGGCCGATATGGTCGAGCGCGACGGTGACGTCGGCTTCCAATCCCGCCGGGTAGGTACGGCCATCGGCATAGTAGGCATTGCAGACCTCGGTGGTGATCGTGAAGCCCGGCGGCACCGGCAGGCCCAGGCTGCACATCTCGGCCAGATTGGCCCCCTTGCCGCCCAACAGATTCCTGTCGCCGGCACGGCCTTCCGCCGCACCATCGCCAAAGGTGAAAACCCATTTGGTCATGCTTTGCTCTCCGGTTGCAGGAGATTGGAAAGATTGGCGAAACGGAAAGCTCCGCCCGTGTCCGACTTCGAGCGATATGATGCTGCAGTGCGAAACGCAAGCGCCGGGCAAGTCGTCGGGTCGCTACAATCGATTAAGAAAAAGCCATCGCCCGGGATGCGTCAAAAAGACTTGCCACCTGATGGTACGATGTCTAGAACATAAAGGGAACAAAGAGGTGCATCATGAAACAGCCTGGAAAACTGGACTATCTGGAAATGCCGGCGACCGGCGGCACGCTGGACCGGATGAAAGGCTTCTACAGTGCCGCCTTTGGCTGGTCGTTCACCGACTATGGACCGACCTATTCGGCCTTTGCGGAGGGGCTGGACGGAGGTTTTCAGGCCGATGCAGAGGAAGCGCCGGCCAATCCGCTGCCTGTGCTTTACAGTGAGAATCTGGAAGAAACCCTTCGCGCCGTCGAAAGCGCCGGCGGAACGATCGTCAAGCCGATATTCCCATTCCCCGGTGGCCGACGCTTCCACTTTGTCGACCCAGCCGGCAACGAGTTGGCTGTGTGGTCCCTATAGTCCGTTTGTCATCATCCGCGGCAATCGCGCTGCTGGCCAGCCGGGTGCCTTCGCGGTCGCTCATAAGCATTGTGCTTTTCGGCTGCTCTGCTAATAACGCGCCGCACAGCGACTCTGACGGCTTATTGGGGCGTCGCCAAGTGGTAAGGCATCGGTTTTTGGTACCGACATTCCCAGGTTCGAATCCTGGCGCCCCAGCCAAGCGCAGACTTCATTGAGACTGAAGCACGCACCGAATCGAGCCTGCTCCAACCAAGAAGTGTCCCGCTCGGCCGTGCCTCGGCGATCTCGCCAGCCATTTAGACGTCAAAGCGCGACCAGAACATGTTGGCAATGGGGGTGGCCGGACAAAACCCTCCTTCGCCTGGGTTTGTTAAGTGTGCCCTTATTGCCTGCGAGAGCAACTTTATTTGCAGACGGGCGTACTCGTCAGCATGTTGTCAGAACAGGCTTGCTGTTTGCCATCTCCATATCTTTGTTGGGGTGCTTCAAGCTTCGACACCGGCACTTGATCCCGCCGACATCTCAAATGTGTGCTATTTTTGCTACATTTTCTGGCCGTCTGCCCAAAATCTATCATTTAGTCACAGCTTAATAATGAAACGTCCACGTTAATTTGTAAGATAGCGAACAAAGCCAGGCGCCGAGCCCGGCTGGGGCGCTCTTGAAAGAGCGGGGAAACGTGGGTGGGAAAATGAAGACGACAGGTCTGTCGACCAAAGTCATGGGCGTTGGCCTCTTGATGACGGCTACCATGCTGAGCTGCTGGGGCGCGCATGCATTGACGCTCAAGGAGGCCATGGCGGTTGCGGTGGAATCCAACCCGGAAATCGGCCAGGCCATCGAAAACCGTGAGGCGATCGAGTTCGAGCTGCGGCAGGCGAAAGGGCTTTATCTCCCAAGCGTCGACCTGCAGGCATCTACTGGTGCTCGCCGCCTGGACAACTCCTCCCGCCGCGCGCTCTCCATCGAGCACGATGCGCTTTATCCAGCGGAGACCGATCTGACGGTTTCACAAACCCTTTATGACAGCGGCGCAAGGCGAGCCGAACTCAACCGTCAGGCCTCGCGAGTCGATGGCGCCTCGTTCCGCGTGCTGGAGCGATCTGAGTTCATCGGGCTGTCGGTTGTCCAGGATTACCTGGAATACATGCTTCAGGGCTCGATCGTGGCAGAGGCAAAGAAGAATCTGGGCTTTCATCAAGCGATTCTCCACGACATCCGGGAAGGCATAGCAGGCGGCGGGTTGAACGAAGCCGACCGGCAACAGGCCGAGGAGCGCTTGTTTGCGGCCAAGGCCCGCATGCAGGAAGCCTCCGAGGAACTCGAGGCCTCGAGGATACGCTTCTTCAAGACAGTCGGGAAACCGCTGACCAATGCTTCGCGGCCTGGCGATGTTTCCTCCGCGCTGCCAAGGTCCCTCGACGACGCACTGGGCATTGCGCGGGAGAACAATCCGCGCGTCCACATGGCCAATAGCGATATTGCGGCCGCGGCCTCGCAGGTTGACGCCGCTCGGGCGAAATACGGCCCTTCGATCGTCGCCGAAGGCACCGCCCGGGCCGGATATGACATTGACGGCGACAATGGAGACACGTCCGATTTGCAGGCACGATTGGTGCTGCGTTGGAACCTGTACCGCGGCGGCATCGACAAAGCGAATGAGCAGGAGCAAATCCGCCGCGCCAGCGAGCAGCGGCTTGGGCTGCATCAGGTTCTGCGGGAGATCGAAGAGGCCGTTCGCACGTCGTGGGATCGCCGCTTCCGGCAAGCCGATCTGGCAAAGACCCTGAAGCTGCAAGCCGCTTCCAGCGAGAAGCTGGTTGCCTCTTATCGCGAGCAGTTCAAGGTCGGACAGCGCTCGCTGCTCGATGTGCTGGATGCGCAGAATACACGGTTCAACACAGCTACGCTGGCGGACACCGCGTCCTACGCATCCCTCTTTGCCCAATATCGGCTTCTGGCAGCGACCGGGCAGTTGCTGAAAACGATGGACATCCATCCGCCAAAGCAGGCCACGGCCTACGCCAAGGACGAATTTGCCGTTCCGGCGAACGCGGATACCGAAACCTATGCACGGACCCCGTCGGAACAGACGAACGATATACCTTTCGACATCCTTGCCCCGGTCAGGAAGAAGTGAGCCGGTGTAAAGGGGGGTTGAGGGTCCTGGCGGGCGGGTCGTGAATCAGCAGCCACATATTCTGTCGCCCAAGGAGGCATTCAAGGCCTGCTTTTCGGCGGTTGCCGCCTATCTCGGCAGGCCGAGCGCGGAAACCGTGCTGTTTGCCGGGGTACCGATTTCGGACACGCGCATCGAAGTCACCGAGATCAGGCATCTTGCCGAACGCATCGGTCTCGAGACCCACGAATTCAACCATCGCGACTTCTTGCGCGGTCGCCTCGATCTTCCGGCAATTCTCTTCCGTGTCAGCCAGTTGCCGATCGCCCTGCTGGCGGAAATCGACGGCGACGGGTATCTCACTGCCCCGCAGGAAGACGGGCGCACGACTGTCGGCAAATCCGAGCTGGCCGCAAGTTACATCAGCGGCGGCGTATCCTTCTCGATCACCTATGCCAACGCCACCGAAGGCATGAAGGTCGGGTCGGCGCAGCAGATCGAACGGCGCCATTGGCTGACAGGAACGATGGGCGCTTTCTGGCGTACCTATTCGAAGGTCGTGCTGTCGGCGATCTTCATCAACCTGCTGGCCATCGCCTCGCCGATCTTCACCATGAACGTCTATGACCGCATATTGCCGAACAAGGCGATATCGACGCTTTGGGTGCTGGCGATCGGTATCGGTGCCGTCATTCTTTTCGACCTGCTTCTGAAGACGGCCCGGGCCTCGCTCATCGACTATGCCGGGCGCAAGGCGGACCTGCGGATATCGTATTTGCTGTTCGAGAAGGTGCTGAATTCATCCTTGTCCGCGCGCCCGGGCTCGACCGGCGAATATGCAAATCGCGTCACTCAATATGAGTTCGTCAGGGAGTTCTTCACCTCCAACACCATCAGCGTCTTCATCGACACGGCCTTCGTCTTCATCTTCCTGCTGGTCATCTACGCGATCGGCGATTGGTTGGTCATCATACCGGCCTTGGCATTCGTGGCGTCGGTGATAGTCGGCCTCGTCACGCAACGCCGCATCGGCAAACGGGTCGCCGCGTCGATGAACGAGGCATCCCAGCGCCAGGCCTTGCTGGTCGAGTCCATCTCCACGCTGGAAACAATCAAGTCCCTGCGCGCCGAAGCCTATTTGCTGAGGAAGTGGGGCGAGCATTCGAAGAACGCGGCCAATACCTCGGAGAAGATCAAGCAGCTCTCGGCGGCGGCCGGCAACATCACCCAGGCTATCCAGCAGCTTGTGACGGTCGCCCTGGTCGTGGCCGGGGCCTATGCCTTTTCGGAAGGGCACGTTTCGACAGGAGCCATTATCGGCACGGTGATGCTGGCGAGCCGGGCCGTGGCTCCGCTCGGCCAGATCGCGATCACCCTGTCGAGATTTCGCCAGGCCATGCTCTCCTTGAGAATGGTGAATTCCATCATGGCCCAACCGGAGGACCGGCCGGACACGGTAGGCTTTGTCAATCGCCCGATCCGCAATGGGGCGATGACGTTCAAGAATGTCGGCTTCGTCTACCCCGGCTCGGAAAACGAGGTTCTGTCCGGCCTGAACTTCTCGGTGAAGCCGGGCGAGCGCATCGGCATCATCGGCCGCATCGGGTCAGGCAAGACGACGATGGGACGCCTGATCGGCAGGCTTTTCCTGCCGAGTTCAGGCGAGCTGCTGCTGGATGGCATCGACATCCGCCAGTATCACCCGTCGGAGGTGCGCGCCGCCGTGGGTATCGTCGCGCAAGCCGGCGATCTGTTTTCGGGCACCGTGAAGGAGAACCTGCTCATGGCAGCTCCCGAGGCGACCGACGAACAGATCATCGAAGCCGCAAAAGCCGCCGGCGTCGACGAGTTCGTCTCTCGCCATCCACGCGGCTACGACATGAATGTCGGCGAGCGGGGCACCAATCTTTCCGGCGGGCAGAGACAGACGGTGGCGATTGCCCGGCTGCTTTTGACCAAGCCGAAGATCGTCTTTCTGGATGAACCGTCTGGCTCGATGGACCTGGCTTCGGAACGACAGCTGATCAAGCAACTCAAGACAGCTTTTGACCGCAATACGACGCTGATCGTCTCGACGCATCGCTTCAGCATGCTCGAATTGGCTGATCGCCTTATTGTTGTCGAGCAGGGAAAGATCGTTGCCGATGGACCAAAAGAACAAGTCATTCAGGCGCTGCAGAGAACCAATACCTGAATGAACAAATTATATCGGGCTGAAACCGATATAATAACGGGGCGTAGGAAATGCTTGCCAGGGAAGACCGCCCGCCGCTTTTTGCGACGGCGTCCATATTCATCATAGCGGCGCTCTTCGTCGCATTTGTCGCTTGGTCATCATTCGCCGAGGTCGACGAGATCGCGCGTGGCGACGGCAAGGTCATACCGGCTTCCAAGACCCAGGTCATCCAAGCCAGCGAGCCGGGCGTCGTTCAGGAAATCGCCGTTAAGGTGGGGCAGGTCGTCAGGAAGAACGACCTTATCATTCGTCTCGACAACACTTTGAACACGTCCAGCCTCGGCGAACAGCAGGCCAAGGCGCGGGCCCTGCAAACACGGATCGCCAGGCTCAAATACGAACAGAGCGGCAGCATCACCGGATCGTTTCCGTGTCCGCAGGACATTCGGGCGGTGGCACCGGAAATCTGCGACAACGAGCAAAATCTGCTCGTTGCCCGGCGCGAAAACTTCGATAACAAGCTGTCGGTGCTCAAGTCGCGCCTCGACCAGCGCGAAAAGGAACTTGACGAGGCGAACGCCAATCTCGACCGCCTGACAAAAAACCTGGCTGTGAGCGACCAGCAGGCGAAGCTGGTCGAGGCGATGGTCAAGAAAGGTCTGATGGCAAGGACCGAGCAGCTCAAGGTCGAGCAGGAGCAAACCGAACTCAACGGCCAATTGAACCTGGCCGGCGAGACGATAAAGAAAGCCAAGTCGGCGATCACCGAGGCGCAGCTTCAGGTCGAGGAACTCGGGCTGCAGTTGAAGCAGGAGGCACTCGATGACCTGACGCAGGCCTTGGCCGATCTTTCGGTGGTGGACGAAACCATTCGCGGCGCGACCGACAAGGTCGCGCGAACGGATATCCGTTCTCCGGTGGACGGGATCGTCAACACGATGGAACTGAACACCGTCGGCGCCTTCGTCCAGCCCGGAACTGTCGTAGCCGGCATCGTGCCCACTTCCGAGACATTGCTGGTCGAAGCGCGTGTTTCGCCCCGCGATGTCGCCTTTATCCGCCCCGACCAGGATGCCTTGATAAAGGTCACGGCTTACGACTTCTCGATCTTTGGCGGCATCGAAGGCAAGGTTTCCAACATTACCGCGGACAGCCTGGTCGATCAGAAGACGGGCGAGCCCTATTACCAGGTGCGTGTCTCAACCGACAAATCGACACTGGAGCGAGACGGAAAGGCATATTCGATCATCCCCGGCATGATCTGTTCCGTGGATATCAAGACCGGACGCAAGACGATCCTGAGCTACCTGCTGAAGCCGATCAACAAAGCACGTCAGGAGGCAATGAGTGAGCGCTAGCGCCATCTCTCCCCCGCCCCCCGAAGACCGTTTGCTTCTGCCGCTGCCGACAGAAGATTTCGAGCTCGAGTTTCGCGTCGTGGCGCGCGGCGGCACAAGGCGCGGCATCCGTCTGGAACGGGCTTTCTGGCTTTCGCTGAAACAGATGGCCGAGAGCCGCAAATGCACCATCGGCATGCTGGTCGACGAGATCGCCGAAAGTCACGCGGAGAACGGAAACCTGACCTCGGCAATTCGGGTGGCCTGCATTCGCGCGTTGGGACACGAGAACCTGAATTTGCGCAGGCTCGCGTCGATCAGGACGGTAAACGCCATTCTGCTTGCCTGTCCGTCGCCGGCTTTCGCCTTGGCATCGACCAAGAAGATCGTGACGTTCAATGCGCCATTCCAGCAATTGGTCAAACGGCAGTTGCCGACGGCATTCGACGGAGACACGCGGCAGGACCTGAAGCTGGCGCTGGATCTCAACGTGGCGGATATATTCGCGCGCCTCGACACCAACGGCGACGTTGCCGTTGCGAGCGGATTTGTGATCGGCGCCGGCGAGCGCCGTTACCGGGGCCAGCTGAACGTGGTGCGCGCGCCGGTGCTGGACCTGGAATTGCTGATGGCTTTTGTCTTCAACGGTTAGAGCCGCTCATCGTTTCGCGGAACCGTTCTATCTCTTTGTCTTGATGCAATTTGCCCAGGCAAAGCGCTACGCACTTTTCCTTGAATTGCTCCGGGCATTCAGCCGGGGACAAACAGCGACCGCGCTTTGCCTTACTTGACTTCCATCTGCGCGCCTTCGCCAGGCGCGACGGTTTCGAAACCGCCTTTGACGTCGGCCATCTGCGCGGCCCCCGGTTTGGACCCATGGATCCATGCCCGGTCGGTGCTGAACGAGTACAGTGGCTGATAGTCCGGAAGCGCGCTGTCCTTGAGCACTGTATTGTTGAGACTGTCGAGAATGTAAGCGCCGCTTGCAGTGCTCACCGAAAGCACGGCGTGGAAGAAACCTCGCTTGCGGTCCTGGAGAACGACGAGCGACATGCTGCGTGCCGGAATGCCGGCCCTCAGCAACGCCGTCATCTTGAGGATGGCGAAGTCCTCGCAGTCGCCGGCGCGATTGGCGAGGATCTCCGAAGGCTTCGCCCAGTAGTCGAGCTTGCCGTAAACGACGCTGTCCTTCCTGTAGGCGATCAGGTGGTTGATGCCGCTGTTGATGAACGACAGTTTTTCGACAAACCCCTTGCCTTGGGCAGCCGAAACCATGGCCGCGAAGGCCGGGCTCTTGTGGTCGCAGGGACTGCCGGCGGTGCAACCGGTTATGGCCTGGTAGACCGGTGCCCAGCGCGCCGAAACCGGAAAATTGCGCATGGACAGCGCAACCGACCCGAATACGCCCGGGATAATCGACGCAGTCTGCATCGGGTCGATATCCCTACCTTCTTGCGCCATCAAGGCGCTGGACCGGTCTTGCGCGGAAACGGGATTGTAGCCGTTCAGGACGAGGCTGATCTGGTAGGCGGCGGCCGGCTGCCAGGGCTGGTACCTCCGCAGCGAAATGCCGCCGAGATCAGGCGGCGCCTGGACCGTTCCAAGCAGTGCCGGTTCGGGCAGGAAATCCCTGATGATCGGCCCGGCAAGGGCTGGCTGCGCCGCGCCGGCTATCCCCAGTGCCAGCAGAAGCAGCTTGAGTTTTCTCTTCTTCGGAGCATTCTTTTGTTTTTTCATGACGCCCACCTTTGACCGTGGACGCTACCAATCTTGTCTCAAATTACTGGAAATGAAGGTGGATAACTTTCCCGCAAAGTGGTTTTTCTATTTTGTGTAAAATTTTATACGTATTTATACTTCTATTTACCAAGTTTTTCGCGCTGGTCGTGGCAAAGCGCCGCCCATTCCAAGCAAGATATAACTGATTATATGTTCACAGTTTACCAAGCGTAAAAAAAGTCATCGAACGCATATCCAAATATATAGAATGGATTGACGGACCGTTGCAAAGTCGAGGCGCCGCCTGTCTCTTTCCGGGAAATGCCGGAGGGGTTAAAGCTATGACGACCAGTATTGAGTTGGACAACGTTTCGAACTCGTGGGACGAGCATTCCGTCTCCAACGATCACCACGACCTGACAGCGCCGATCCAGTTGGTGGCGCAGGCCGCGCCGGCCGAGCAAGCGGCGGCGCCGGCTCAAACAGCGCCGGCAGCGGCCGAGCCTGTGCCGGTCGATGTCGGCGGCGGCGCGCCGGCGGCTGCTCCGCCAGCGGCAAATGCGCCACACGAATACGTGGCGGACGCAAGCAACGTCGTAAAGCTTCCCGCCAACGTCTCGATCGACAACATCAAGGTCGACGGCCACAACCTCGTGCTCGAGCAGGCGGACGGCTCGGTCATCGTCATCAAGGACGGTGCCCTGAATGTGCCGACCTTCATCATCGGCGAAGTCGAAGTGCCGCGTGTGGCCTTGATCGCCGCGCTGGAAGCGAGCCATGTCGATGTCGCCTTTGGCGCGGACGGCTCGATATCGGCGGGCCCGGGAGGTTCGACCTCGAGCGCCGGCGGCAATTTCGAACAGCCTGCCGGCGGGATCGGCGACGGCTTCGGCCTGTCGGCCCTCCTGCCACCAACGGACCTGCAATTTGGGCAGCCGGATCATCGCGAATTGTTCCCGAGCCTCCTGGAAAATGATTCCACTCCCTCCATTGGCGCCATAGGGGAAGCGACGGTCCATGAGGCCGGCCTTCCGGCCCGTGGCGGCGAGTCGGCCGGCTCGGATGCAGCGTCGGACTCCGAGACGATATCGGGCACGATCGGCTTCACCTCGCCGGACGGCGTGTCGGAAGTGACGCTGGGCGGCCATGTGCTGACCGGTGCCCCGCAGACCTTCAGCGACGCTACCGGCTCGCTGACCGCAAGCTATGTCTATGATGCTGCCTCGGGCGTTGGCACGATCAGCTACTCCTATACTCTCGGCGACAACACCTCGGGCGACAATACGAGCGTGAATTTTGCGGTTGGGGTGACGGATGGCGATGGCGACACGGCTCCTCCCGGCAACCTGGTCATCAACATCATCGACGACGTGCCGACGGCCCATGCCGACAGCAACGACGTGACCGAGGGTGTCCTGCTCACCGTCACGGCCGCGGCCGGCGTGCTGACCAACGACGTTGCCGGCGCCGATGGCGCCACCGTCAGCGGCGTGCGCGCCGCTGGTGCGGACACTTCAACCGCGGTGACCGGCGGGGTCGCCACCGACATAGCGGGCCTGCACGGCACGCTGCATCTCAACGCCGACGGGTCCTACACCTATCAGTCGACCGCCAACAACATCACCTCGGCGACGACCGACGTCTTCGTCTACACGATCAGGGACGGCGACGGCGACCTGTCGACCACGACGCTGACCATCAATCTCAGCGATGCCGGGCTGGTCGCTCCGGCCGACAGCGACGTCACCGTCAACGAAGCAGCTCTCGACACCTCGACCACCGGCGCAGACCTCACGCACGGCAGCGTTACCGGCTCGCTGCCGCTCCTGACCACCGAGACCGACGCGACCAACCATCTCAACGCCTTGGGCGGCGTCGGCGCGCTCACCTATACCGAGCAGACCACCGTCGGCACTTACGGCACAATCCATATCAATACCGATGGCAGCTACGTCTACACGCTGACCAGCAACCATCTCAACGCCCAGGCCGATGACGGTGCGCAGACCATCTCGGGGCTGGAGAACTTCACCTACACGGTCACCGACAGCGTCGGCAATTCCACCACGGGCACCATCACCGTCAACATCATCGACGACGTGCCGACGGCCATTGGCACGGCCCAGCTCACGGCAAATGTCGATGAGGACGGCCTCCACAATGCCCAGTCTGTCGGCAACGTCGACAATCCCCAGCCCGACGGCGAAGTAGCCGGGACCAACTCGGCCATTGCCGCAGGCGCCGCCGGTGCCTTGAATCTTCTCGTCGATTTCGGTGCCGACGGTCCGAACCCGACATCGGCCTTTGGGCTGGTCACGCAAGCTGCTCCTTCCGACTCCGGCATCGACTCGAAGGGCGCGGATGTCCTGATTGTCTCCGACGGCACCACGCTCACCGGCTATGTCGATATCGGCGGCGGAGCCGGCTACCAGGCGGGCACGGACAGACCGGTGTTTACGCTGACTGTCGGCGCCGACGGCTCATACGTCTTCACGCTGATCGATCAGATCGACCATCCGACGCTGAACGGCGCCGTGGGCGACAATACGGAAAACACGCTTGCGAATGGCGGGATCGATTTTTCGTCATTCATCATTGCCAAGGATGGCGATGGCGACACCGTCGAACTGGCGGCCGGCACGTTCAAGGTCCAGGTGCTCGACGATGTTCCGCAGATCACCGCGCGGGATGCCGCCACCACGACGACCACCACCACGGAAACGATCGTCTACACGCTGCAGGCCGGTAACACCGATGTTCGCGGCATGGACGGCGCCGGAAATCACGACATCAAGCTGTCCGGCGTCGACGTCAACGAGGGCGACAATTCCGTCAACACCACCGGCACCAAGATCGGCGTCGGCGACGGCCAGATCATCGATGGATACGAAACTCATCCAGGTGTGACCGGACCTGAAATCCTGACCATGGATTTCGTCAACAACCTCGTGGTCACGGCCAACAATCCAAATCCGCCGATCATCACCGATAGCGGTTCCTATGATGTGTCATCCGTCGCCTTCACCATAGACGTCGCCGAAGCCAAGGGCATCGAGAGTGCGGTCCTGTTCATCGGCGCTAAGGATGGCGGCGTGTTCGAGCCGTTCACCGTGACGGTCAATGGCGTGCTCACAGCCGGCACCGCCGTCTTCGAAGGCGGCGTGCAGGTCGGCTACGCCTTCGCCGGGGTACCGGATGGCGCTACGGTGGAAGTCGTGGGCAGCACCCCATTCGACCAGCTCAAGGTGGGCAACTACAACAACTTCACGTTCGATTCCAATGCGGGCGGCACCGATGCCACCTTGAGCGGGGGGAATCCGTTCAAGATCTTCGGTATCGAGGCGAAGATCACGAACGTCACCACACAGACCGAGGTCTTCCGGGTCAGCCATGACGAATCCGCCGGCGTCAACAATTCCGCCGACCCCAATCCGGCCAACGATACGGCCCTGCCCCCGCCGGCTCTGGTCCAGGAGGCTGACGCGCTCGGCTATGCGAAATCGTCGGCAAGCGCCCTCGGGCTCTTCAACGCCTCGGTCGGCGCCGACGAAAATGCCACGTTCTCCTTCGCGGTGACCGATGCCAACGGAAATGCACTCGTCAATGTCGATTCCGGACTGAAGACGATCGGTGGCGCCACAATTCTGCTCTCGACGAACGCCGACGGCGTTCTCGTGGGGTCGGCCAACGGCGTCGACGTATTCAAGGTCTATGTCGACCCGACCGGCGCGGTCTGGATCGGCCAGTATCAACCGATCGCGCACAGCATCGATGGCGGCAGTGCGGCTGCCTTCGACGACATCGCGACCGTCGCCGCCGATCTGCACGTCAAGGCGACGATCACAGATTTCGACGGCGATTCGACCACCGCCGTTTCCCATGTCGCCCTGAGCGTCGAATTCCAGGATGACGGCCCGGCGGCCGTCAATGATCAGGATTCGGTGACCGAGGACGGACCGACGATGGCTGACGGCAATGTCGTTACCGGCACCGGCGGCAGCGACGCCAATATCACCGACGGCCACGCCGACCATCTTGGCAGCGACGGCTTCGGCGCGATCGCCTGGGACGGCGCTGTCACCAACCACGTCAACGGGATTTACGGCCAGCTGACAGTTGGCGCCGACGGCAGTTACAGCTATGTGCTCTATACACAGGCTCAGAATCCGGCTGCCTATGCCGCTGTCCAGGGTCTCTCCGCGGGCCAGAGCCTGAGCGAAAGCTTCGGCTACACCGTGACGGATGGCGACGGCGACACTTCGCCGGCGTCCCTGACGATCACCGTCAACGGTGCCGATGATATCGTCACCATTTCAGGCCTGACGCCTCAGGCGGACGGCGGCGACGCAACGGTCGACGAGAAGGGACTGCCGCCACACGGATCCAATCCCGCAGGGTCGGGAGAATTGTCCGACAGCAATCCAAACAACAACTCCGACCATTCGGAAACCGCCGTCGGCACATTCGCCTTCACCTCACCCGATGGCCTGGGATCGCTGCAGGTCGGCACGACCAGCATCACCTATGCCGCTCTGGCCAATTCCGGTTCGGTTCCGGTCGTCATTGCCGGCGGCCCGGCCTATGGCACGCTGATGATCACCGGCTTCAGCGGAACAAACGCCGGCGGCACTGTCACCTACAGCTTCACGCTGACCGACAATGTTGCGCATCCAGGCGTGGGGGTCACCGGCGCAGCAGACCAGCTTTTCGCCAACTATGGCGTTATCGTCACCGACGAGGATGGCAGTCCATCGAGCTCGACGCTGTCGATCGCCATCAATGATGATGGACCGGTGGCGCAGAACTACACGGGAGCGACCTTCGCCGAGGGCACCGGCGCGCACGACATTGGCAATGCGGTGACGCTGCTGGGCATCGG